>JAICUM010000118.1 GCA_025935855.1 Pirellulales bacterium
ATTGCCTGAGCCTTCGGCCCGATGGCAATCGTGCGGCACTTGTCGTGATGTTCGGTCTTATGCTCCTGCGGCCGATAGATCCAAACCTCATCCGCGCGGAAGACATCCATGGGCCGGATGCAGCAGACCTCGCTCGGCCGGCAACCGGTCAACCGCTGAAACCGCACCATGTCAGCAACGACGGCCGGTAAGAACGCCACCGTGGCATCGACCGTCCGATCATCGACGGGCAGCACCGGCTCGGTCTCCCGGGCGGGCGAACGTCCACGGCGTAAGCCTGGCACAGTCTCGAGAGCTTGAGGTATTGTCACCGGAACCAGTTCCTCGGCGGCTGCCCAGCGAAACATCCGCCGAATTCGATCCACGTTTTTGTTGATGTATCCTCGCGAGTGGCCTTTGTCGATCATTGCTTGACGAACCGTCTTAAGCGCGAGGGGACCAAAGTCCAGCGCCGACGATCGTCCATAGATCGGTCGAATGGCCCGGCAGCACTGCACGATCAATCCAAACTCCCGCGTGACAACGCCACGCTTGCGGTAGTACTGCTGGGCGTGCTTCAAATAAGCGGCCATGATCTCGTTGACCGTCACGATCGCGTCGGTCAGGCGCCGTTCGGCCCCCATGCCCGTGAGCAGGTACTCGCCGACGAGCTGCCGGTACTTCTCGTGGCTCTCGGGGCTGCCGTAACGGCCTAGGTAATGATCGCGACCGGCGATGGTGACGACGGCCAAGTCTTTCGCTTTGTGCAGACGGTACTTGGGCGGGCGCAAAGAAACGACGTTCGCCATGTGCAGTAGCTCCCAAAATCGAGAATCCTGTACCGGTACAGGTTTTTCCCGTGATTTCGGGCCGCACTGTCGAACGTCGACAGGTAACCTAACGCTTGGTTTCGGCTGGCTTTAGAAAAAATGGCGGGGGCCGGATTCGAACCGACGACCTCGAGGTTATGAGCCTCGCGAGCTACCTGGCTGCTCCACCCCGCGACAGGAGGATTTATCTTATCGTCGCCGCTGCCGGCCGGCAAGCGAGGCTCGAAAAGGGCCAGGGCCAATCAGTAAATCAAGATGGGGTGCCATGGCCACGGAGGTCCTCCGACGTGGCCATGCGGATTCCGGGCTTTTCATGCCCACGCAGACGTGGGCATGGCACCCCAATTAGAAAAACTAATTGGCCCTGCGAAAAGGGCTGATCCGACGGGCTGGGCGAACCTTTTAATGCAAGCCTTAGATTCTGTGGAGCATCTTCATGGTCGAAACAACCGACAGCGCCATGAAAAACACCCCGCCGATCACCAGCCCCAGGCGCAGGCCCCAGTTCGGCCGCAGCTCGCGTGGCAACAGGATGCAGTTCACCGCCAGGACGTGCCAGCAGCTGAATCCGAGGGCCGCGTTGTAGATGTTGCCCGCCCACTTCAGGAGCGTCACCGGGTCCCACAACGTCAGCGAAACGAGCCCGAACGCGGCGTAACAGCAGAGCGCGCCGAAATAGAGCCCGCGGATTCGGTGCGGGTCCCACGCCCGCATCGCCGGGATCGCTGTCCAGCAGACGTCCACCCAGCGGCGGATGACGCCGTCGGCGGTCGTCGTTACGTTGGGCGCTAGGACCAGGAAGCCGCAGAACAGCACCATCAGCCAGTACCACTGGCCCCACGTTGGGCCGACGGCCGTGCGGACGCCGTCGGCGGTCATGCCGGCGACCACCCAGTCGTCGGCCACGGTGTTGCGCGGCAGGAACTGCACGCTCAACATGCAGGGGAGGGCGATGCCCACGAAGCACGCCGGCCCCCAGACGACGAGCTGATCGCGCAGCACGACGTGATACCACCGGCGAAATCGGGCGACCGATTCGCGCGAAATGAGAAACACTTTGCCGGTATGGGCCAGCTTGAGCTCTCGGCCGCCGAAGATGCTCGGCACGGCGCCAACGAGCTTGCCCATGCCCCATCCCTGATCGCGCGTGTAGGCGCTAATCGCCGTGTTCGTGAGTCCGCCCGAGCCGGAGATGGCGGCCAGGGCGCCGAGCTCGCCGATCAAATGCCAGTCGATTTTTGGCAATCCGCGCCCTTGCCATAGGGAAACGAACACGTTCTCCATTCCGGCGACGCTTTGTGAGCTCGGATCGAGAACCGGCACGCTGCCGAACTTGAAAAAGCCGCTCAAGATTTCCTGCCACGTGTCGAGGCTTGAATACATGACGGCCAGCAGCAACAGAAAGCCCAACACGAAGACGACCTTAAAGCCGATCACCGCCTTCAGCGAGTTGAGTACTTTGCCGCCGATCACCAGCGGCGCCATCATGCCGATGAAAATGACGTATTTGAGCACTTGCAGCAGGGCGAACCCGGTAATGTTGTGCCCGAGCAGCGTATACGAATGTGTCTTTTCCGGCAGCTCGCCGAGAATTACCGCCGCGAGCGGCGTGGCTGCGCCGGCCGCCAGGTAGGGAAACACCGAACCAAAATCCAAGAACAGATACACGAACATCCAGAACAGCGGCCCGGGCGGCAACCGGAACTTGCCGTTGAAAATTGGCTCGCCGGTGTACAGCGTGTAGCGGCTGATCTCAAGGTTGTAGATCACCTGGGCGACGATCGACATCGTGGCGAGCCACAGGATGGCGCCGCCGTACCGTGCGGTGGTCAGCGGCCCGGCCAGCCATTCGCCCCCGCCGATGGACGCCCCGCCCATGATCAGCCCGGGGCCCAGCAGCATCGCCCAACTGCGTAGCGTGAGCCGTGGCGCCTCGGGGAGTTTTCCCACCGTCCACGGCGGCATCGAGGCGACGCCGGGCTGATGGATCAGCGTTTGAGGCTGCGTTGTTTGTGCTGACAAATCCGCCATGCCGCCTGAGGAGCGAATACTTGAGGTGATATCGACCGCTAGTGTAGGCCTCTCGCTGGAGCGAGAGGCAATCATCTCGCGGAGCGAGGTGACTACACTTGGCCGATTGTCGCATGGGACGCCGCCGCGTGGTAGATTGGCAACTCCAATTCGGAGGTTTACTTCCCGAAGGAACGGCCGGCTCACTTGGAATCTGTGCGACATGAATCGTTTCTCGTTGGTCCTTTCACTTGCGGTGGTTGCTATGAGCGTTGCCAGGGCGAAGTCGCTCGAAGCTGATCCGAGGGCAGTCAGCCCTGCTCGAACGACCGGTCGAATTGAGCGGCTCGATGCTCAACTGGATCCGCTCGTGGATTCAAACGCCAAGATCGAAGTCCTCACCGAAGGCCACCTGTGGGTCGAGGGACCGGTGTGGGTCCGCAACGGCGGCTATCTGCTGTTTTCGGATATCCCGCGCAACAGCGTTTATAAGTGGAAGGACGGCGAAGGCCTCTCGCTGTTCCTGCGGCCGTCCGGCTACACGGGCGACAAGCGCAAGGGCGGCAAGGCCGGCAACGACGTCGATGAACTTGGCTCGAATGGCCTGGCCATCGACGGCCAAGGCCGCCTAGTGCTCTGCCAACACGGCGATCGCTGCATCGCGCGGCTGGACGGTCCGCCGCTGGCGGCCGATTCCAAGCCGGAGGCGAAGTTCACCAAGGTGGCTGATCGGTGGGAGGGAAAGCGGTTCAACAGTCCGAATGATCTCGCCATTCACGCCTCGGGCGCCGTCTATTTTACCGATCCGCCGTATGGGCTGATGAAGGGCGGCGACATGCGGGAGAAGGACCTCGACTTCAACGGCGTCTATCGCGCGGCGCCTGACGGCAAGGTGACGCTCGTCACTCGCGAGATGACCAAGCCCAACGGCCTGGCCTTTTCGCCGGATCAAAAGACCCTGTACATCGGCCAGTCGGATTCCGAGGCGCCGCTGTGGCGGGCGTTTCCCGTGAATGACGACGGCTCACTGGGCAAGCCGCGAGTGTTTTTTGACGCGACCGCCCTGGCCAAGCCAGGCCGCCCCGGCTCGCCGGATGGCTTTAAGGTGGATCGTGGCGGAAACCTCTTTGCAACGGGGCCGGGCGGCGTATTGGTGATCACGCCGCAAGGAAAGCTTCTCGGTACGATCATGACCGGTGACATCGTGGCCAATTGCGCCTTCGGCGATGATGGCGGCACGCTCTACATGTGCAGCAACCACATGATCTGCCGCGTAAAACTAAAAACCCGCGGATGGTGATGACAGCGCCAGGAGCCCGTCACGCCAGCAAGGGCGATTACGTTTGTTATTAAATATTGTATCGCATGAAAGCCCTGCTGCTCACCGACTATCGGCGCTTGGAAGTCGTGGACCTGCCGCGGCCGGAAATCGCGGCTGACGAAGTTCTGATTCGCGTCGCCGCGTGCGGCATCTGCGGCAGCGACGTGCACGGCTACGACGGCTCGACGGGCCGCCGCATTCCGCCGCTGGTAATGGGCCACGAAGCGGCGGGGACCATTGAGGCAGTCGGCCGCGACGTTCGGCAGTTCAAGCCGGGCGAGCGCGTGACGTTTGACTCGACGGTGTATTGCGGCAAATGCGAGTATTGCCGCGCTGGCCGCGTGAATCTCTGCGACAACCGGCAAGTGCTGGGCGTCTCGTGCGGCGACTATCGGCGGTACGGGGCGTTCGCGGAATTCGTCGCGGTTCCGGCGCACATCGTTTACCGCCTGCCCGAAACGTTGCCGATGGAACACGCGGCGCTGATTGAAGCGGTGTCCGTCGCTGTGCATGCGGTGAAGCGTTCGCCGCCGAAGCGCGACGACGCGGTGGCGGTGATTGGCGCCGGCATGATTGGCTTGTTGATCGTGCAAGTGCTGCGACACGCCGGCTGCGGAACGGTCATTGCCGTGGACGTGGATGACTCGCGGCTGAAACTAGCGAGGTCGTTGGGCGCGACGGATGTTCTCAACGCGAAGTCAAACGACGCCGTCGCGGCCATGCTTGAAATGACAGACGGCCGCGGCGTTGCGGCGTCCTGGGAAGCCGTCGGCGCGACGCCGACGGTTCAGGCTGCAATCAACTGCGTTCGCAAGGGCGGCGATGTTACGCTCGTCGGCAATGTTTCGCCGAGCGTGGAGTTGCCGCTGCAAGTGGTTGTTACGCGCGAGCTGACGCTGCACGGCTCATGCGCCTCCAGCGGCGAATACTCGGAGTGCATCAAACTCATGGCCGGCGGCGCCATCGATGTGCGGCCGCTGATCAGTGCGAAAACGAGCTTGGAAGAGGCGCCCAGTTGGTTTGAACGCCTTTACTCGCGTGAAGCCGGATTGATGAAAGTCGTCGTGGAACCCTGACCAAAGTGACCATCCGATTCCCTCCCCTTGATGGGGAGGGCTAGGGAGGGGCGGCTCGAAGCGTGTACCGGCGGGAAATCCCCCGCCCCAGCCCTCCCCGCAAGGGGGAGGGAGTCAGACACTTCAATCGAAGACCTTATGAAAGCTTTTGACTTAACCGGCCGTACAGCCCTGATCACTGGCGCCAGCCGCGGCTTGGGACAAGTCTTCGGCCGTGCTTTGGCGAAGGCTGGCGCCGACCTGGTCGTGACCAGCCGTCGCGTCGATGATCTCACGCCATTCTGTCACGAAATCAAAGAGCTCGGCCGCCGCGTCTTGCCGCTGGAGCTAGACGTCCGCGATCAGTACAGCATCGAACGGATGTGCGCCGCCGCCCTCGACTCGTGCGAGCATATCGACATCCTCGTCAACAACGCCGGCTGCAACATCCGCAAGCCGGCCCTCGAAGTGACTTGGGACGACTGGAACACGATCCTCGACACGAACCTCCGTGGCGCCTTCTTCGTCGCCCAGGGCATCGCCCGGCACATGGTCGAGCGCCGCTATGGCCGGATAATCAACGTCGGATCCTACACAAGCGTCGCGGGCTTCGCGGGGCTCGCCCCGTATGGCGCCAGCCGTGGCGGCATCAAGCAGCTCACGATGAGCCTCGCCGACGATTGGGGGCCGTTCGGCGTGACGGTGAATTGCCTAGCCCCTGGCTGGTTCAAGACGTATCAGAACCGGGCTTTGTACGAAACGCCGGGCTGGGTCGATTACCTCAACGAACGCATCCCGCTCAAGCGGCCCGGCAAGCCGGAAGATCTCGAAGGGGCGATCGTCTTCCTCGCGTCCCAGGCGAGCGAGTACGTCACCGGCCAGACCATTCTCGTGGACGGCGGCATCTCCACCGGCGCCGTGCGCGTGCCGCCGCGCACATAGCCAGACCATCCTGGTCGGGCGCTCGACCAGCATGGTCGGGCTATGTTGACGCCTTGGCCGAATACTTCGCCATCAGCCGCAATGTGTCGTCGATGTGCTCCGGTTTCTCGAAGCCGATCGTCATTGCATCGAGAAAGTCGAGGCCCTGAGCGAACTTCATGCAGGCGTCGCGCTCGTGTACGAGCTGGCCTTCACCGAAGATTTTCATGCCGATGATCGCCTTGCCGTTGGCCTTGGCCTGCCGCAGTACGGCGACGACTTCCTCGCTCTTGGCGTCCATCTTGACGCCTTTCGGGTTCACGCGGGCCAGGATAACATCGATCCAGGGCGACGCGGCCGCGGTCTTCAGCGCGCCGAAATCGTGGCACGAGCAGCCGACGGCTCGCACGCGGCCGCGTTCTTTTTCCTTGTCGAGCGCCCGCATATAGGGTTGCATTTTCTCCGGCCACTTGGCGTCCATCAGGCAGTGCAATAGGACGATGTCCAAGCGGTCGGTCGTCAGCTCCTGGCAAAAGCGGTCGATCGTGTTGTGGGCGATTTGCTCGCGGCCGGCGTCGGATGTCTTCGCCTCGGGGCCGTCGTACCGCCACCACATTTTGGTGAGGATCGCCACCTCGTCGCGCGGAATTTTGCGCAGCGCTTCGCGGAAGTAGATGTGCGTGCCGTACAAATCGGCCATGTCATAAAAGCGGATGCCGCGGTCGTACGCATGGTGGAACAATGCAACGAGCTTCTCGAAGCCCATGCGGGTTTGATCGGACTGGTGATTGCCGCCGTGAACGCCGGTGCCCTGGCCGAGGCGCGACATCTTGATGCCGGTCTTTCCGAGCTCGATCCGCGGCGGCGCCGGCACTTCGTGCTCTGACGCCGCTTGCGGCTTAGCCGCTTCCGCCGCGAGAAGAGAGCCGGTGGGGCCGACTTGAGCCAACGCCAAGCCAGCGGCCGCGGCGCCAACGGACGTTTCGAAAAACTGCCGACGGTCGAAATGGGACATCGTTAAAGCCCTCGAAACGTGGTGCGCGGGACGCGGTTAGCCCTCGACCAGCCATTGTACTGGCTTGCCGGCCGATTACTAAGCCGCGATTGCGCAAGTGTAGCCCTCTCGCTAGAGCGAGAGGAAATCATCTCGCTCCAGCGAGATGACTACATTTGATTAAGGCTCGGCCACCGGGCGGGCTTCCGGATCAACTTCCGGCAGCGTCGCTTCGGTGCCTTCCGGGGCCATTGCGGCGAGATGAACGACCGCTTCGCCGGCTTGGACTAGCGGATTGTTCGTATGGCCGATGATGAGACCGTCTTCCGGCGCCGTGAGCGGCGCCGCGTCGTCGCCGAAGGCGTCGGCAACGATGCCAAGATGCTGGCCGGCGACGACTTTGTCGCCCAGCCGCGCGTCGAGGCGGAGAATACCGCTGTTGAGCGCCCGCACCCAAGTCGTCTTGGCGATGAGCGCCGAGTGCTGTCCCTTGTGCCGCGGCCTCGTGGCCCGCATCGAGAGGGCATGCAGTACGCGGAGCACGCCGTCGCGGCCAAGTTGAATGGCGTCGTCGTCGAAGCGGAGCGGCTCGCCGGCTTCGTACACGATCGTGCGGATGCCGGACATGGTAGCCGCCTTGCGTAGCGAGCCGTCGATGGCGCCGGCGTGCATGATCACCGGGGCGCCAAACGCTTCGGCCAGCCGCCGCGTTTCCTCGTCGTGCAGGTTCGCGCGAATTTGAGGCAGGTTCGTCCGATGGTTCGAGCCCGTGTGCAGGTCGATGCCGTAGTTGCACTTACGGACCACTTCCTGCATGAACAGCCACGCCAGGCGCGCCGCGACGGAACCTTGCTCGAACCCGGGGAACGAGCGGTTCAAGTCGCGGCGGTCCGGCAAATACCGAGACTGGGCGTTGAAGCCAAAGACGTTCACGATCGGCACCGCGATCAGGCAGCCGGCAAGCTCGCGCGGTTCGGTGCGCTCCAACACCCGGCCGATGATCTCGACGCCGTTCACTTCATCGCCGTGGACGGCGGCGCTGATCCACACCGTCGGCCCCGGCTTGGCTCCGTTGATGACCATGATCGGCAGGTCGAGCTGCGTGCCCGTCGGCAGCTTGGCGACGGGAATTTCAATGCGGCGGCGTTCGCCGGGATTGACGAACACGCCGGCGACTTCGATGGGTTGATTGCGGCCTTTGGGCAAGTCTCGCTCGTCCGGGCGAATCCCTCTCCCGTTTGGGGAGAGGTTAGGTGAGGGGAGTATTAAACGCAAAGGGTCGAAGGTTCATCTTGTATCAATCAAATAAATCCCTCCCCTAGCCCCTCCCTTCAAGGGAGGGGGAGGTTTGTTAGCCTTTGCCTTTGTCGCGTTGTTTGCCGGCTTTGGCGTTCTTTTCGATGAACTCGATGATCTTGCCGGCGACGTCCACGCCGGTCGCCTTCTCGATTCCTTCCAGGCCCGGCGAGGAATTCACTTCCATCACTACCGCGCCGTGGTTGGATCGCAAGACGTCAACGCCGGAGATGTTCAGGCCCATGGTGCGGGCGGCGCGAACCGCGGTGGATCGCTCCTCGGGCGAGATTTTCACTTTCTCGGCGGTGCCGCCGCGGTGCAGGTTTGAGCGAAATTCGCCTGCCGCCGCCTGCCGCTTCATCGTGGCCACCACGCGGCCGCCGACCACGAAGCAGCGGATATCGCTGCCGCCGGCCTCCTTGATGAATTCCTGCACGAGGATGTTGGCATCAAGGCCGCGGAACGCCTCGATCACCGCCTGGGCGGCCTTTTTCGTCTCGGCCAGAATCACGCCGACGCCCTGCGTGCCTTCAATCAGCTTCACCACGAGCGGCGTGCCGCCAGCCAGATTGATTAGTCCGTCGATGTCTTTGGTCGAGTGCGCACAGCCGGTGACCGGCAGACCCACGCCGTCGCGCGCCAGTAGCTGCAAGCTCCGCAGCTTGTCGCGCGAGCGGCTGATCGCCTGCGACTCGTTCGCGACGAACACGCCCATCATTTCAAACTGCCGCACGACGGCCGTGCCATAGAACGTGTTCGAGGCGCCGATGCGCGGGATCACCGCGTCCACTTGCAGCGGCGTCCCCTGATACACCACCTGCGGCCGGCGGGAGGCGATGTCCATGTAGCAGCGGAGGTAATCGACGACGCCTATGTCGTGGCCGCGGGCCTTTCCGGCTTCCTTCAGCCGCTGCGTGGAATACAGCGACGGCCGCCGCGAGAGGATGGCAATCTTCATTGGGGACGCTTCTTTCTCTTGCGATGCTTCTTCGTCGGTGAGTTGGCAGGCGGTTGGCTTACCATATAGGAGCGCCCCGGGTCAACGAGGAACCGGCGGCGAATCGCCTCGCGGCCCAGCAGCATCCGGAATCCCATTTCGTCGCGCGCGGCGAGCGTCAGCTCGATGGGCCAGCGGCGGTCGTCAAGTTCGACTTCCGTCTGGATCACGGGCCGGTGCGTAATGTGCCCGCTGGAGCTGCGGATGTGGCGGAACTCCAGCACCGGCGCCTCGGCCGGGACCGTGGTATTGCCATCGCGCTGCCAGGGGTGAACCACGAACCGCACCCAGGCGGCGCCGTCGCGTTCGAAAGATTCGACGTCGAAGGCGTGCAGCGAGGACGAGCGGGCGCCGGTGTCGATCTTCGCCTTGATCGCCGGGATGCCCAGGCCGGGGAGGGCGATCCATTCGCGCCAGCCGACGACGACTTTCGGCGGTTTGGCGGGCGTGGTCATCGGCGGACGAAGGGGCGGTGTGCGAGAAACTGGCGGACGCGCCAATTGGAAAAGGATAGCACGCCGCGCACAAGGGGCCGCCACGAGGTGTTTTTCTACAAGACGCCGCCAGCTGGAGCCGCCGAGGTGCACTAGCCGGAGGGCCATGCCCTCGGGCTCCCGGACGGCGTGGCCGTCCGGCTAGCGGTGGCGGCTAGCGCACGGGCGCGCTCGACGCTTCGCGTAGCTCGATGAAGCCGTCGTGGTTTGCGTCGAGCGCCGTGAACTGCTCCGTGGACCCCAGAAACTCCCGGCGGCTAATGTCGCTGTCGCCGTTGAAGTCGGCGTGCTTGAACCACGGCGGCGCCGTGTCCGAGACCGCGGCCACCGGCTTAACCGGCGGAATGTAGAACGACTGGTCGCCGCCTGCTTCGGCCCGCACGAACGCGGCGACCATGACATAGGGCAATTCATCGACGGTCAGCTCGCCGCTGCGATCGGCGTCCATCGCGAGCAGACGATCGGTGCAGGAAGCAATCTCGCGGGCGCCGAGCCGGCCGTCGGCGTTCGAGTCCAAGGCGTCGAACAATGCGTCCACCTGATCGTGAACCATCAGGCGGATCTGATTGCGGTCGGCGCCGCCGTACATCCCAGGCGCGGCCGGTCGAGCGGCAGACGAAAGGTCCGATGCCATGACGATGAGCTTTGTGCCGCCGGCGGTCAGCACGGTGCGGTCGGTTTTCTCATCGCCGGCCACCGTAATCTCCGGAGCGTGCGATTCGAGATGCAACTTGCCGCCGGACTGCTGCGAGCCCTCGGCGGCCGTGAACGCGAGGGAGAGGTTCACATACGCGTCGGTCTTAAGCAACTCTTCAAGTTCTTCGTGATCAATCCAATCGTCGCTGTTTTCGTCCAGCTTGTCGCCCAGCCG
>JAICUM010000757.1 GCA_025935855.1 Pirellulales bacterium
AGACATCCCGTCGGCCGGGCGGTTTCGTTTCTGGTTCGTACCTGGGGATTGCCCACCGGCGCAGGAAGGACAGGACAAAACAAAAGCGGCCGCCCTGCAGGGCGGCCGCTCGATTTTACGGTCGAAGGCGTTCGGCGCGATCACTTATAGATCTTCGGCGGATCCGACCAGATTAGCGGCATTTTGGGGTTGCGCACGACGCCGGCTGCTAGCGTCGTTGGTGGGCCGCCGGCGGAGTACGGAATAGCGGGGTTCACATCGGCGCCCCCCGCAGTGCAGTATTCGCTGTGCCACGTCTTCACCTTGATGGTGCTGCCGCTGATCGACCGGTCCATCGTTTCGCACTTCTCGAGATTGACGTGGCCGTCGACGAACAGGACGTTCGCGCCGCCGCCGTGTCGCAGCGCGGGAGAGGCTTGGCCGGGACTGCCGGTGGCGACGGGATCGTGGTCGTTCACCTCCACGCCGAACTCACCGCTTTCGGCTTGGCTGGCGACTTCGCCGCACTGGTCGAGGGAAAGTCCGTCGGTGATGTAGACGAAGCGCGACGAGTCCCTAATCATTGACGTCTTGGCCTGCGTGCCCGTGTTCCAGGGCGCCACATTTAGGGGACTGATGGCGCGCGGCACGCGGAGCAAGGTGTTCATCTTGTAGGTCTTTGCGAACTCCTTGTACGCACCTTGCCCGCCGGTCTCCGCACGGTCATCGTAAAACGTTTCCCACACGGGACATTGCTTGAACTCCGCGTAAATGCGCCCGCCCGCCACACCGGTTCGGCCGACCTTGACGACGCCCGCGAGGTACTGATCAAGCTGGTTGTACCAACACCGGTTCTCAAACGGGCTGGTGGTGGGATACAGCATGTAACCCTTGTTCTCGTTGGAATACATCATCGCCGCTTGCCCCAGCGACCGCAGGTTGCTGGCACATTTGACCGTGCGAGCCTGCTCCCGCGCCCGGTTCAAGGCGGGCAGCAAGATCGAGATCAGCAGGGCAATGATTCCGATGACGACGAGAAGTTCCACCAGCGTGAACGCTGACCAGCGGCGCTTGGCCATACCTGTCTCCATACGGGTCTTCCCCAACTCACTGACGACGTGTCGTCGCTGAAAAGTAGTTGGACTTTGTTTGCGTACGTTATGCGATGTGCGAAGATCGAACATACTCTTCGCGGCACCGGATCCGCTGCACGACTATCATGAACTGTATAGCTTATGTATCAAAATCGTACCGTGCTTGCAATGAGTGGCGGGGTTGACAGCAGCGTCGCCGCCGCGCTCCTGAAGCAGGCCGGACATGAGGTCATCGGCGTGTTCATGCGCCTGGGCTCCCCGCATGGCGTGGCGGCGGGGGAGGCGTGTGAACTGGATGACTCGGCCGACCCGAATGCCGGCAATCGCCCCTCTGGGCACAAGCAGGGGTGCTGCTCAGTCCTCGATGCCGACGACGCCCGGCGGGTGGCCGGGATGCTCGGTATTCCCTTCTACGTACTGAACTTCCAAGAGGATTTCGGCCGCGTCATCGACTATTTTGTCGACGAGTACAACCGTGGCCGAACGCCCAATCCCTGCGTCCGCTGCAACGACTGGCTCAAGTTCGGCAAGCTCGCCGACTATGCCAAGGCCGTCGGTGCCAACCACGTCGCCAGTGGCCATTACGCCCGCACCGGGATCGATCCTGCGACCGGCCGAAAGACCCTCTTGCGGGGTCGAGATCATCGCAAGGACCAGAGCTATGTCCTTTTCGGCATGTCCCGCGACGCGCTGGAACACACGCTGCTGCCCATCGGCGATCTGGAGAAGCACGAAGTGCGGGCGATCGCAGAAGATCTGAAGCTGCCCGTGTTTAACAAGCCCGACAGCCAGGAGATCTGCTTCGTCCCCAACAAC
>JAICUM010000519.1 GCA_025935855.1 Pirellulales bacterium
GGCGGAAAAGCACGAACGAGACGTTCAATACTTCAAACACCACGGTTGATTCCAGGAGACGATCCGATGAAAGCCAAAGTCAAAACGTTGATGACGACGAATCCCCGCTCGTGTTCGCCGGATTCAAGCTTGCAAGAAGCGGCACGAATGATGGCCGAGTGCGATTGCGGGGCGATCCCTGTCATGGAAAGCGACGGCGCCCGTCGCGTGATCGGCATCATTACCGACCGCGACATTGCGTGCCGGGCCGTCGCGCAAGGCAAAGACCCGAGCCAAACGAAGGTCAGCGAGTGCATGTCACGCGGACTGGCCACGGCCAACGAAGACGACGACATCAAGGATTGCTGCGAGGCGATGGAGCGCGCGCAGGTTCGGCGGCTGTTAGTGCTGGATGCCGACGGCGAGCTCTGCGGCATCGTCTCCCAGGCCGATATCGCGTTGCATTTATCGAAAAACAAGATAGCTGAAGTTGTCAAAGAGGTTTCGCAGCCGGCGCAGGCGTCGAAAAGCGCCTAAGCGGCGCCGGCCGCTCACCCTCAGGGCGAGCGGGAGGCGGCCATGTTATTCCGAGACCGGCGACATGCCGGGGAGCTGCTAGCTCAAAAGTTAGTTCATTTTCAAGGCCGAAACGACGTGCTCGTCTTGGCCTTGCCGCGCGGCGGCGTGACGGTCGCCTTCGAGATTGCGAAGGCGATTGGCGCGCCGCTCGATCTGTTTCTGGTGCGAAAGCTCGGCTTGCCCCGCCAGCCCGAGCTGGCGATGGGCGCCGTGGCGACCGGCGGCGTCGAGGTTCTTAACGACGAGGTGGTGGGTCGCCTGGGCGTGCCCCGCGAAGTGATCGATCGGGTCGCGACCCGAGAACTGAGCGTTCTCGAACGGCAGCAGGAGATGCTTCGCGGCCATCGGCCGCCGCCCACCATTCGCGATTGCACAATCATCCTCGTCGATGACGGCCTGGCCACCGGCTCAACCATGCGCGCCGCGATTCAGGCCATTCGCCAGCAGCAGCCTGAGCGGCTGGTGGTCGCCGTCCCCGTGGGCGCCGCGACGACGTGCGAGGAGGTCGCCGCGGAAGTCGATGAGCTCGTCGTCATCGCTTGCCCGGACGACTTCTACGCGGTTGCCATGTGGTACGACGATTTTCGGCAGGTGCCGGACGAGACGGTTATCTCGCTGCTCGAGCAATCGAACTCCATGAACAAGAACCGCCATCATTCGCCGCCCGAATTGGCGCCTCGACCGACGCCCCTCCCTGTGCAGGTGCAACATGTCTCGCCACACGACGCATTCACTAGTTCATCAAACCATTCAGCTTGACGTTGGCGTTGGAACCATCGAGGGCGATTTGGTGCTGCCCGAGGCGGAGGCGGGCGTTGTGCTTTTTGCCCACGGAAGCGGCAGCAGCCGGCACAGCCCGCGGAATCGGTTCGTGGCCGAATCGCTGAATGACGCCGGCTTCGGCACGCTGCTGATCGACTTGCTCACGATGCAAGAGGATCGGACAGACGCAATCACAGGCATTTACCGGTTCGACATCCGGCTTCTCAGCGACCGGCTACTGCTCGCGACGCAGTGGCTGAGACGGTTCGAAGCGACGCACGAATTCCCGATCGGCTACTTCGGCGCGAGCACCGGCGGGGGAGCGGCGCTCGTCGCCGCGGCCGAACGCCAGGACATTGCCGCCGTCGTCTCCCGCGGCGGGCGGCCGGATCTCGCAGGAGACGCCTTGCGGCTGGTCCGTTCGCCGACGCTGCTCATCGTCGGCGGGTTTGATTTTCCGTTATTCAGCTAAACGAAGGCGCTTTGCGGCTTCTCGAGAAGTGTGATGAGACCAAGCTGGTGATCGTCCCCGGCGCGACTCACTTGTTTAAGGAGCCGGGCGCGTTGGAGCGCGTGGCCGAATTGGCAGGGGATTGGTTTCGCAACCACTTCGCGATCAAGGCTCATGAGTCACCTCATTAATTGAAAGATTGAACAATGGCACGACACAGCAGACGCGTGTTTCAGGAACCGGATTCAGACGCCAAGGTGCAACGAGCGGTCGCCGACCTGGCCTTGCCGCTAAACGATGCGGATGATCTCGACCCACTGATCGAGCTCATCGGCCCGGCGTGCTACGTCCTCTTGGGGGAAGCGTCGCACGGCACGGCCGATTACTACGATTGGCGCCGGCGGCTCAGCGAACGGCTCATCGCGGAAAAGGGCTTCAACTTTATCGCCGTCGAGGGTGATTGGCCCGACTGCTACCGTGTGAACCGATACGTCAAAGCGCGGCCAGATTCAGGTGAGAGCGCACAACAAGTGCTCCATGAGTTCAATCGCTGGCCGACCTGGATGTGGGCCAACGAGGAGGTTGTCGAGCTAGCCGAATGGCTCCGCGGCCACAACGATAACCTGCCGGAGGACAAAAAGGCCGGCTTCTTCGGCCTCGACGTGTACAGCTTGTGGGAATCCATGGACGCTGTGATGCACTATTTGCAAACGGCGGCGCCGGACGCCATCGACGCCGCTCGACAGGCCTTCCAGTGCTTCGAGCCCTTCGACTACGATCCGCAAGAATACGCCAGGGCCACGATGTGGGTTCCTGAAACCTGCGAAGACGAGGTCGTCCACCTGCTCCAAGAGATTCGCCGGCAGGTGCCGCTCTACCAACACGACGGGCATGAAGACCACTTCAACGCCGAACAAAACGCGCTGGTCATTCGCAACGCGGAGCACTATTACCGCACGATGGTCCGCGGCGACGCATCGTCGTGGAATCTCCGCGATGGCCACATGGTCGAAACGCTCAATCGACTAATGGAACATCATGGGCCTGACGCCAAAGCCATCATTTGGGAGCATAACACCCACGTTGGCGACGCACGCTACACCGATATGGCCGACGACGGCATGTACAACATCGGCCAACTCGTGCGGCAGCAACACATGGACGCGGGTGTCGTGCTGATCGGCTTCAGCTCCTACCGCGGAACCGTCATTGCCGGCGACTATTGGGGAGCGCAGATGCGCAAAATGCCAGTCCCGCCCGGCCGCTCCGGAAGCTGCGAAGAAGTTCTGCACGAAGCGGTGGGCGTGAATTCCTTGCTGCTCTTCGACGACATCCCCGAAGACAGCCCGCTCCTGCAGCCGCGCGGCCATCGAGCCATCGGCGTCGTCTATCGTCCCCAAATGGAAGCGTACGGCAACTACGTCCCCACGATTCTGCCACGGCGTTACGACGCGCTCATCTATCTCGATGAAACGCGCGCTTTGCATCCCCTGCACGTCCCCGCAAGCTTCGAGCACGAAGTCCCGGAAACCTACCCCACCGGCGTGTAGCGGCGGTTTTCAACCGCCGTGTCATTTCGATGCACCCAGCCGCAAACTGCACGGCGCCCCGCAGCAAGGCATAAAACTTGCACTCTCTCATCGGTAAGTGCAGTGTCCCTCTCAATGCAAAAATACTTCTCCAAACAAAGGATATAGAGCGATGGCTACTACGGTTAACACAACGCGCACGCCGGCGACGCGCGACCTGAATCGCCCAAACCAACACCCTGAAC
>JAICUM010000322.1 GCA_025935855.1 Pirellulales bacterium
GAGCTAACTCTTGACGGCACAGCGACCTTCGACATGAACACTAGACATCCAGTGATTGAAGATTTTGAATCGCCGCCGCTCGAGGGACATGCGGCCGCCGTCGAGCGCCGCTTCGTTGAAGTTTTTGGGGCGCCGCCTCAATGGCTGGCCGCGGCGCCCGGCCGCGTCAATCTCATCGGCGAACACACAGACTACAACGGCGGCTTTGTCTTCCCCCTTGCAATCGAGCGCTATACCGTGATCGCCGCCAGGCCTGGGGAGCCTCAAGGCGATGACGCCACCGTCCGCGCCTACAGTGCGATGTTTGAAGAAATGGCTGAGTTCTCCTTGAAGAACCTTCAGCCCGAGCGTCGCGATTGGACGAGCTATCTGCGCGGCGTGTTCGCGGGGTGCGCCGAGCGCGGCATGACAACGGGTTCGCTCGACGTACTGGTCGATTCCAAAGTGCCGCTGGGCGGCGGGCTTTCCAGCAGCGCCGCCCTCGAAGTCGCCACTGCCACGCTTCTTGAAGCGGTGACCGGGCACAACCTTGAGCCCATAGAAAAAGCTCGCTTGGCCCAAAAAGCTGAACATGAGTACGCCGGCATGCCATGCGGCATTATGGATCAGTTCAGCTCGACGCTCGGCGAAGCCCGAAAGCTGCTACTCATCGATTGCCGTAGCGAAACGGCTGAGCTTGTGCCGCTGGATGATCCGGAAATCGCGGTGCTGATTGTGAACTCGAACGTAAAGCATGAATTGACGGGCACCGAGTACGCCGACCGACGGCGCCAATGTTTTGAAGCCGCAGCCCGACTCGGCGCCGCGACGCTGCGCGACGTTACGTCCAAACAACTCGAGGCAAAGCAGGCCAAGTTGGATTTGCTGCTCTATCGCCGTGCTCTACACGTCGTCACCGAGAACGAGCGGACGCTCCAAGCGGCTGCCGCGCTGCAGGATCGCGACTGGTCTCAAGTCGGCGAATTGATGTACGCCAGCCACGCGTCGCTGCGCGACGACTTCGAGGTGAGTTGCCCGGAACTCGACGCCCTGGTGGAAGTCGCTCAGTCGATCGGCCGCAGCGGCGGCGTCATCGGCGCGCGGATGACCGGAGGCGGATTCGGCGGCTCGATCGTCGCGCTGGTCGAAGCGGCCCGCGTGCGCGAAATTGCCGAGCGGATGTGCGACGGCTATCAGGAACGCGTTGGATTGGCCGCCACGCCGTTCGTCACAAAGCCGGCGCGCGGAGCGCACATCATCAAGACGCCCGCCGCGAACGGCGGGGCTAAATGACGGGTAGAAACGCCACCTTTAGCCGCGGGGCTTGCCCCGCGCGGTTTCAGTTTTTCTTCGACCGAAACGGCAGCGCCGGCAGGCCTTCGCCGTTGTACAGGTTCCCGTCCGGGAACGCCGCCCAATCGTATCGCACCGCTTGCGGCTTAGCGACCTTGTCACTTGAAACTACGACCTCATCGCCGTCGATCGTCGCCTTCGCTGGCACGTACTTGCCGTCGGCGCCGGCCACTTCGAACCCGCGAACGTCGCCTTCCGCCTTGAGGCCGCCCGTCACGTGGTCGAACGAAACCCGCAGCTTGCCGTCGTCCGCTTTCATCTCGCGATACACCGGGCCTGAATACTCGACCTTCTTGCCGTAGGCAATCGCCTCGGCCACAAGCGCCAGCCGGCGTCCCACCTCCTGCTTATTCCGCGGATGGATGTCTTTCTGCTCGCCAATGTCGACAGCCGTCGCCATGCCGACCTTCGGCGCCTTGAGCGTTTCGAATTGCGCCTCGCGCAGCGGCGGCCACGTCTCGCCGCCGGGCTCATAACCGGCTAGTTGCACCAACAGGAACGGGAAATTTCCCTCGCCCCAGCGATTCCGCCAGTCAGCGATCATGAGCTTGGACAGCTCGGCGTATTGCTGATGCCGGCCGGCATTGGCTTCGCCCTGATACCAGATCACGCCGCGAATAGCGTACGGAATGATCGGCGAGATCATGCCATTGAAGAGCCGCGATGGTCGATTGTGAGCGGACTTTTTCCGCTGCGCCTGCTCCGCGTCGTTCTTCGGCTTGGCGTCGGCGGCGGCCACCAACGGTCGAAAGGTCGGGCTGGAATTCAGCGCCTCGCGGCTGGTCCACGCTTCCATCGGCGTGCCGCCCCAGCTGGAGCCGATCAAGCCGATCGGTACATGCAGCTCTTTCTGCAAGTTACGCGCGAAGAAGTACGCCACCGCCGAGAAGTTGCCGATGTTGTCTGGTTTGCACGCCTGCCAACCGTCGGACTTAAATGCCCCCAGCGGCTCGTCGGCGTACTGATTGGGTACGTCAATGAATCGAATCTCCGGCGCGTCGGCCGCCGCTAACTCTTTCTCCGCGTCCTTCACTCTGTCCACATGGAATTCCATGTTCGACTGGCCCGAGGCCACCCACACTTCGCCCACGAGCACATCGCTGAGCGCTTTCGTGTCGTCACCCGACTTGACGGTTACCTCGATCGGCTTGGCATTGGCCTTGAGCGGGCCGACGACCACACTCCAATCGCCGCGGCTGTCGGCTGCCGTCTCCTGCTTTGAGTCGCCCACTTGCACCGTAACCGCAGTCTCCGGCTTCGCCTTGCCCCAAATGGGGACCTTCATGTCCCGTTGCAGTACCATGTGATCGGAAAACATCGAGGCCAACGACAGCTTCTCGGGCTTGCCGTTTTGTTCCGCCGCCTGAGCGCAGGCGATCAGAACGCACCAAGCCGCCGCCAAAGCCGTCAAACGCCGAGAAATCGAAAGACGCGAGCTCATCGTGATCATTCCAGCGAGTTAAAGGAGAATGGCATGTCCAGAAGCCGCCCCGAGGGCGTGGCCGCCATTGTACCTAGGCCGCAGCCTCGCCGAAATCGGCGCGAAGTCCCCGAAATGATGGGGGGCAGGTTTAAGAGTGCGGGCCGCGTGCCGTCTGGCCAGAGACTTACGCGGCTCGCCGTTCGGCATCGGCTGGACCGGTCGGCGGCGCGATGCGGTCCTTGCGCCGGCGGAAGCGGTTCCCCAGGTCGAGCACGGCGGGGGCCAGCCGCTTTGCCAGGTGCAGAAATCGTGCGTAGGGCTGAATCACCACGAGCCCCTGATTGCGATAGATGGCGCGGATAGCCCGGTCAGCGACGCGCTCCGGCGTCGTGAGCAACCAGGAAGGCGGTTGCCGTTTTTTCGACCGATCGATTCCCAGCGGCGCCGCCGTGAAAAGATTTGTGTCTACAAGTCCCGGACAGAGAGCCGTCACACCCAGGCCGTTTCGGCACAGTTCCGCCCGCAGTGATTCGCTAAAGCCCACCAGTGCAAACTTGCTCGTCGTGTACGCCGCGACTCGTCCCAGGCCGACAAGCCCGCAGATGCTCGCGACGTTGAGCACGTGGGCTTCGTCGCGCGACATGAGCGTCGGCAACAGCTCGCGCGTGAACTGGATGGGCGCGTGCAGGTTGATCGCGAGCAGCCGGTCCCAGTGCTCGGCCGACATCCGCGGCGTGACGCCGTAATACGTGATGCCGGCGTTGTTCACGAGGATATCAACGCCGCCCCACTGGTCGAGCAGATGCTGCACGGCGCCGCTGACCTGGCGCGAATCGCTGACATCGCACAGGCGGCCGAGCGCTTCGACGCCGCGCTGCTTCACCTCAGCGACCGCCTTGGTCAGCCCCACGGCGTTGATATCCACGAGGTAAACCCGCGCGCCTTCCGCGGCAAGGCGCAGCGCGATCGCCCGGCCGATGCCCGAAGCCGCCCCGGTTACCAGCGCTGACTTCCCCCTAATCACCCTCATTGCGAAGCCCCCAAAACTGTCGCTATACGCACTCAAACGCTTCGTCATACGCAATAGCCCCGACCTAGCTAGGTCGGGGCTATGCTTAACCAGACACTCACGCGCTGGCAGCTTACGCGGCCTTGCGCACGGGCAGGCCGTCCTTTCCATACGAAGGATCAGCCAGCTCTTTCGTGCGGCTCAGCTTGTGCCGATCGACGCCGCGGAGGTGTACCACGCCCCAGTTATCGAGGAAGTACTTGCCGCCGTTGTAAACGCTGCGGTACTTCTTCACGCCGGGGTACACGGCGACGTTCGTCGGAATGGCTCGCAGGTTGAATGCCAGTCGATGGCGGTCGGTGGTGTTCGGCGCGGAGCCGTGGATGCAGCGCTCCATGAAAATGATGAACTGTCCGCTCTTGCACGGCACGCGCACGAGCCTGGACGGATCGCGGTCGAACTCCAGTTTGTAGGCGGCGTTGTAGAAACCCTCTTCGCCGCCAAATTTGATCGTCTTGATGCTATCGTGCGTGCCGCGGTAGAAATCGAGACAGCCGTTCTCGTGCGTGGCGTCGTCCACGGCAATCCACACGGTAAGCTGGAAAATCTCGTCGCGATTCTTCGGATGCAGCGCCGGCACCTGATAGTCTTCGACCAAGAAGGTGCTGGCCTGATGGAACTGGATGGCCGGCGCTTTGGGCGGCTTGTGGAAAATCTGCGTCCGCCACACGAGCAAGTCCGGACCAAGAATCTGAGCCAGTCGCTCGGTGATGGCCGGGTGCTTCATGTAGCCCCACAGACGCGGATTCTCGAAGTGTCGATCGCGCGGCGTGACGAAGCCGTATGTCTGGGAGGTGCTCTTCTCGATCTCAAGCAAGTCGTTGCGGAAGTTCTGCATCTCCTCGCGCGTGAACGCATCCAGCGGCCCGATGAAGCCATCTTCGTAGAACTTGCGAATTTGCTGCTCGGTCATCCTCCATTTCGGATCGACGACGACCTTCGGCTTGCAATCTTCGGGAACCGTGAACTCGCACGGCTGATCGATGAACGCCCGGTTGAGGCCCGAACTAATCAGCACCCAGTACATGCGCAGATCCCAGTTCCGCACGATGTTTCGGATGTCGCGCGGAAAGAAGAACGTCGGCAGATGGAACGCCTTGTAAATCATCAGCAGCGTGAGAATCGGCAGCGCCAGCGCACGCTCCCAGAGCGGGCGCACCTTCGGATGGAGATTCATGGACCACAGATCCTTGGGGGAAAGGAAGCATGCCAGCGCCGCCCACCCGGGCTGCACTCGGCTCGCTCGAAGAGCGCGGCAAACTTTGCCAGTTGTTCCCCATTTATCGGCCAAGTACTCCGGCGCGGTTCAGCCATTTCACGCTTGTCACGTTTACCTAGCCGGCGGCGCACCTGCGCCGGCTATTCGGTCGAAAACGCTCGTGCAAGCCCTTTTCGCGACGGCACGTTTCACCCCGCTAGCGTGGCATGCTACAATCGCTGCCCCGGAGCAGATGCCGCAAGGACGGGGCACGACACGCTATCAATGCTGCCGACTTTTCTTGCCCCATGTCTTCCGCCAGGCGATCACGCCAAAACATCGACGTGCGACTGCTGTCGCTGCCGCCGGCGGAGGACGACGGCGCGGCTGACGCCGAGCACGTCGATCTTGAAACGCTTCGCAGCTTCACCTTGGAGGTCTCTGCCGGCAGGCGTCCGCGAGGAGTTGCAGACGCCACGGACGCCGCCGAGCTGCGAGTGGACTCTCACGACGCTTCCGCTCGTCGCCGCAGTGCGCGTTCTCGTCGTACTCGAAGGGCGCGAGCTGAAGCTGCGGCGTCAGTTAACCTGCCGGCGGCGCCGCCACTGGCAACGTCGCCCGTCTCATCCAGTTCGCCAATTCCACAGCGAAGAACCGAGCCTAGCGATATTCA
>JAICUM010000164.1 GCA_025935855.1 Pirellulales bacterium
AGATCAACGCGAATGACGCGGCGACGTCGCAGATCCTGTCGGACAGCTATTCCGGCTGCGTCGCGCTAGGGCAATACTTTGTCGAAAAGGTCGGGGAAGAAGGTGCGTACGTCGAGTTGCTGGGGCTGAGCGGGGACAACAACACGCTGAACCGCTCGAAGGGCTTTCACAGCGTGGTCGATCGCTTTGAGGGACTTACGATGGTGGCCCAGCAACCGGCCGACTTCGATCGCGCAAAAGCCCTTGAGGTGATGGAATCCGTTCTGCAGAAGCAGCCGGAGATCGACGCCGTGTTCTGCGGCAACGACGCGATGGCGATGGGGGCATACCAAGCGTTGGTGGCCGCAGGGAAGGACGGGGCGGTGAAAGTGTTTGGCTTTGATGGCGCCGACGATGTGGTCAAGTTAATCGCCGAAGGGAAGATCGCGGCCACCGGCATGCAGTTTCCCAAAACGATGGCTCGCAAGGCCGCCGAGTTCGCCGACGAGTGGTTCAAGGGCCGCCGGGAATTCGAACAAAAGATACCGGTCGCCGTGGAGCTGGTGACCCGCGACACTGTCGGCCAGTACGGCGATTTCGGCCGCAAGGAATAGTTCGCTTATGACCCGCATCGCGATCACCGCCGGTATTCTCGTGTTGGGAGCAGGACTGCTCTGGCGGTATCCGCTGTTTCACGTGGTTCCGCTCGGGCAGGCCGCGTCGCAAGAGCGCGGGGAGACGTTTAACGCGAAAGACCGCGCCGAAGAGTATTGGCGAGCTCGCATCATCCCTCATCTTGCCGACGCCCATGACGTGGCGACGGTTTTTGCCTCGCTGGCCTCCGACCCCGAGCAGGCGCGATCGCGATTCGGCCGGACCGTTGGTATCGGGCAATCGACTTTTTTTCTGCTTCGCGGCGAAGGCACAATTGTCTCCTTCAACAAAAACAGAATTGGCGTCGCCTTGTCCGATGGAACGAGCGGTCCGAACTTGCTGATCTCGATTGGGCCTGTGTTCGGCAACGCGGTGCGCGACACGACGGGAGCGATCGCTGCGGATGAATTTTCCCGCTCGAGTGATTTCAACGACCTGGCCGCGGAATTGAATCTGTTGGTGGAGAATCGCGTTGAACAGCCGCTTGCCAAGCAAGCGAAAGTGGGTCGCCGCGTTCGCTTTGTCGGCTGCATCGAGCTGCGAGATGATAAGGCGGCCAGGCCGCTGACGCTGATTCCGCTGGAAGCTTACGTTGAGTGACTTGGACTGTTTTTTTCTCGCGACATGCCTGATCTCCTAACCGATTCTGAAAGTGGCGATGTGCTTCTAAGCGCACGCGGCATTTCGAAATCGTTTCCCGGCGTGCGCGCTCTGGACAACGTCCAAATCACCGTTCGTCGCGGCCGGCTCAATGCAGTTCTCGGTGAAAACGGCGCAGGCAAGAGCACGCTCATGAACATTCTCGCCGGCGTTTTTCCGCCGGACGCCGGCGAGATTCTCATGAAAGGCCGGCGGCAGACCTTTAAAAGACCGCATGAGGCTCAACAAGCGGGTATCGCCATTATCCATCAGGAGCTCAATCTGCTGCGTGAGTTGAGCGTGGCGGAAAACATCTTTCTTGGCCGAGAGCCGCGCACCCGCCTGGGGCTTGTCAACTATTCCGGGATGCATCGCGATGCGGCGGCGCTACTCGCTCCACTCGATCTTTCGGTCGATCCGGGCACGCAAGTTCGCAAGCTACGGCTCGGCGCCCAACAAGTGGTCGAAATCGCGAAAGCGCTGTCGCTGGACGCCCGGGTGCTGATCATGGACGAGCCGACGTCCGCACTTTCGGACCACGAAGTCGAGGCGATCTTTCGCCTGATTCGCCAGCTCAAAGCCCGCGGCGTCGGCATCATTTACATCACGCACAAGCTCGATGAGCTGCCTCACATCGCCGACGATGTCACTGTGCTTCGGGACGGTAAGTGCGTCGCCGCCGAGCCGTATGGAAAGCGGCCGCACGACGAGCTGATCCGGCTGATGGTCGGCCGGGAGCTGGCCGAGCTATTCCCAAAAAGCGTGGCCGCTATTGGCGAGGAAGTGCTGCGAGTCGCAAACCTTTCGCTCAGGCGGTCGGAACATTCCGCTGATTACACGGTTTGCCCAACATCGCTAAGAGTCCGCCAGGGCGAGATTGTCGGCCTGTTTGGCTTGATGGGCGCGGGACGCACGGAGCTGCTGCAGTGCATTTTTGGCCTTCATCCGCGGCGGTCATCGGGCGAGATCTGGATTGAAGGCAAGCGACGGAGCATCCGATCGCCGCGCCAAGCCATTGCCGCCGGGCTCGCGCTGGCGCCTGAAGATCGCAAGGTGGACGGGCTCGTGCTCGCAATGAGCGTTGCTGAAAACATCGGCCTCGCCGCGGGCGCAACCGCAAGAGGAATCGGGCTCGCTGATCCACGCCGCGAGGGCGCCTTAGCGCGCCGCTATATGAACCAGTTGGGCATCAAAACGCCAACGGTCGCTCAGCCGGTGCGGTATCTCAGCGGCGGGAACCAGCAAAAAGTGGTTCTCTCCAAGTGGCTGACCATTAAGCCGAAGGTGCTGCTGCTCGATGAACCCACGCGCGGCATCGATGTCAACGCCAAGCGTGAAATCTACTCGCTTATCAACGAGCTGGCGCGCGGCGGCCTGGGCGTGCTGATGGCGTCGTCGGAGTTGCCGGAAATTTTAGCCATCGCCGACCGCATCGTTGTCTTGTCCGAGGGCCGCGTCGCGGGCGAATTCAGCCGCGACGAAGCGAGCGAGGAAATACTCTTGAAAGCCGCGTTGCCTTCGGGGCGCCCCCCGGCACGGCAAGCCGGGTGAAACCGCAGCCTATGCGCGAACATTTGAGGAAACTGCAGTCCGTCGTGGCGCTCGTCATCATGGCGACGGCGCTCGGTTTTGCCACGGACAAGTTTCTTACCATCGAGAACGGCGTCAACGTTTTGCGGCAGATCTCGGTGAACGTGTGTCTTTCGATCGGCATGACCATGATCATCGTGGCCGGCGGCATCGATTTGTCCGTCGGGTCGGTGCTCGCTCTTTCCGGAGCGGTGGCGGCGGGGCTGTTGAAAACCGGCCTGGCTCTCACGCCGCTGGATGTGGCCCTGCAATTCACCACGCTGGGGGCCATCGTGGCAGGCATTGCAGTCGGCGCCGCCCTGGGTTTATTCAATGGCGTAGCAATCACACGGTTCGGGCTCCCTCCGTTTGTGGCCACGCTCGGAATGTTGAGCATCGCGCGGGGCCTCACGATGCTCTGGACCGGCGGTCATCCGATCACCACGTTGGGATCCGAGTTTGGCTTTCTCGGCACGGGCGCCGTGCTGGGTGTGCCGATGCCCGTGTGGATCGCCGGCGGCCTGACCGCGCTCTTTGAATTGGTGACGCGGCGCACGCGCTTTGGCCGGCATCTTTACGCAGTAGGTGGAAATGAGCGTGCCGCGGCTCTGAGCGGCCTGTCCGTCAACCGAATCAAGCTGGCCGTGTACGCACTTGGCGGGGCGCTTGCAGGAGTCGCCGGTCTGCTCACAGCGGCGCGGCTCGATTCGGCAACGCCCAACGCCGGCTTCGGGTACGAACTGGATTCAATCGCCGCGGTCGTCATCGGCGGGACGAGCCTCTCCGGCGGCCGCGGCACGATCATCGGCACGGTTCTCGGCTGCCTGATTATTGGCGTGCTGAACAACGGCTTGGTGCTGTTGCAGGTCTCGCCTTTCTGGCAGCAGGTGGTGAAGGGCTTCGTCATTCTGGCGGCGGTCGCGATCGACCGCGCCAGCCGCGGGGAGGATTGAATCGTCATGGCAGCAAAACGGCTGGGGATGATCCACACATCAGCCACGCTCGTTCCGGTGTTCGAGCAGCTTTGCAGGGAAACATTGCCGAACGTGCCGCTGTTCAACATCGTGGATGACAGCTTGATCAAGGACGTGATCGCACACGATCATTTGCGTCCAGCCACGGCCCGCCGATTGGTGCAGCACGTCGCGGCGGCTGAAGAGGCGGGCGCCGACGTCATTCTGGTGACTTGCTCGTCGATTGGCCGCGCGGTGGAGACCGCCGCCAGTTTGTCCGGCGTGCCGGTCCTTCGCGTTGACCGACCGATGGCTGAAGAAGCTGTCGCCACAGGTCGCCGCGTCGGCGTCATTGCCACGCTGCGTACGACCCTTGAGCCTACGGCTGAGCTAGTTGAGCGGTGCGCGGCCGAGAGTGGCCGGGAGATTGAACTGACCGCCCGGCTGTGCGACGGAGCTTTCGAAGCCCTGATGACCGGCAACGCGGCGCGCCATGACGAATTGGTGCTTGCGGCGCTAGAGCAGCTTTCCTCGCAAGTGGATGTGATCGCGCTGGCGCAAGCCTCCATGGCGCGGGTCGTCGCGACAATTCCGGCCGATAAGAAACGCGTTCCGATACTGGCCAGTCCGCCGCTTGCGATCGCACGCCTGGCGCGCATCTTCAACGAGGCGAACGATGAGCGACCGTGAATCACGGCCAGCCGCCCTGTCGATCGCGCGCGCTTTCATCTACTTGGCGGCGATCGCCGCCGGCGCTTTGGCAATGGGGGCGATTGGAGATCGGCCTTCTTTGTGGCGGCCTGCGGCCGTCGTGTTGGCAGCGTCGCTGGCGATAGGGCTTGGCGAAGCGCCCGCCTTGCGCGGGTATCAATTCACGGCCTGGATCGCCGCCGCGGTCATCTCGGCCCTCATCTATCCGGACTTGCTGCTGCACGTCGGCCCAGTCGATCTCAGCAACAAGTGGATCATGCTCGCGGTCATCCAACTGGTGATGTTCGGCATGGGGACGCAGATGAGCCTGCACGACTTCGCGGGGATCGCGAAAATGCCGTGGAGCGTTTTGGTGGGCATTCTTTGCCATTTCACCGTCATGCCGCTGGTGGGCTTCGGTTTGACAAGGCTCTTCTCGTTCCCGGATGAGATTGCCGCGGGCGTTATTCTGGTGGGTTGCTGCTCCAGCGGGCTCGCGTCGAACGTGATGGCATATCTGGCCAGGGCCAATCTGACTCTGTCGATCACCGTGACGGCGGTGACGACGATGGTGGCGCCCATCATGACTCCGTTTTGGATGAAGGTGCTCGCCGGCGACCGAGTCGAGATTAGCTTTCTTGGAATGATGCTGGACATCGTTAAACTCTTGATCGTGCCGATTGGCGCGGCGCTGCTGCACGACTATTTGAAGCATGCTCCGCCGGTTGGTCGCCGAATCGCGGCGGCGATTGCGATCGTGGGCGCCGGTGGGCTCGCGTATCTCGCTGTTGGCGGTTGGGCTCACGTCGAAGGAGCGGCGGCGAGTCAAGTCGGTCCTTGGCTGGCCGTCGCGAATTACCTGTTGGGCGCCATGGCCGTGGGCGTTGCATTCCACTGGCTCGTGCGGCTGGCGCCGGTGATCGAGCGCCGCATGCCGCTGGCATCGATGGCTGGCATTATCTACTTTACGGCCGTCACCACCGCGAAAGGGCGGAACGAACTGCTCGCCATTGGCGGCCTCTTATTTCTCGCGGCCGCCATTCACAACGCCCTCGGCTATGTGCTCGGCTACTGGTTGAGCCGCGTCCTGGGACTCGATCGCACGTCGGCCCGCACGATTTCGTTTGAAGTCGGCCTGCAAAACGGGGGCATGGCCACCGGCATCGCCGCGCAGCTCGACATGCTCGGCACGATGGGCCTGGCGGCCGCCGTGTTCAGCCCGTGGATGAACATCACGGGTTCCATTTTGGCGAATTATTGGCGGAAGCGACCGGTCACTGAAACGGTCGCTTAGCATCGACGCGCGAACGGTTGGCGGCTCATCGTGAGGGTTTTGTCGTTGCCTTTTTGTCGCGAAACGCATTTTTGGTGACATAATTCTCCTTTTTGTCCTTTTTGGGACGAGTGTGCCAACGGCAACAGGGGCGCGTCGTCCCAAAATCTTCTTGGCCTTGCGGCAACGCACTGTGGGGGACGGAGTTAGGCGACGTGCGTTTTGGGACGACTCCTGGCGTAGGCGGCCCCTGATCGACTTCGGCCGTTGCTGGAAGTTCTGGTTGGCAGTCACGTTGTCGATTGAGGGCCTGACGGGACAGCGCTGTGGCGAGCGGGGACAAAAGGGCGCCTGCCCGTGCGGCGGTTGCGCACAGGAAGACGGTTGGCGCGACCGATCGAGCGATCGGCTAACGAACACGGTTTGAGTTTTCAAAGAGCGAGCCACGGCGGGAATGACGCGCCTTGCTGCTAATGTAATGAGCTAGGCGCCATCGAGCCGTTCGACCGCCAGGGGTGGAACTGGACAGTAGTATATCAGGAGGAGTGGCTAAAAGCGAGAGCTGCTTTTGGGTACTGGATAGGGTCTGCAGTGTTACCGCCGGGCGGGCGGGTTTCTTCGGCCGCCAGCGACCAACATAAAAATGCCCAGCAGGAGCGACGAACGGCCGCCAATCACCAAGTGTTGCTGCCACTGCTCATTTGAAATTGCCGATCCTGCCATGCATAACAAGATGCCAGCGAAGAGCAAAGAAATGCCAAAGGTTCTCGGTGTCATTGGGGCCAGATTGTTTGAGGCAGTGACAATAGAAATCCTTCGCCCATTCTACCGTCGGGCGGCTATACTCGGAGCCATGGCGAAGCCTCAATTCAGCCTTGGCTTTTTGCTTTTCGCAGTCGTTCCGGGCGTCGCATTAGTCGCGCTATTTCACAGCCTCATTCCGCCGATGGGATGGATCGGCATTGATTGGCTGGTCACCGCCGCCATCTGGATTGGCCTGAAGCCGTGGACCGTGCGGGAGTTGATTGAGCTGGCGGCCCAAGCTTCCGATTGAATTTAGCTGTCAACGATGAATGTTAAAGAGACTAACAAGTGTGGAGACTGCCAGCCCCAGACCGCCAAGGGCAAATCCGGCAGCCTTCGCTGTCCCTCCGGCGGAAATCATTAGACCTCCGATCGCGGCTGCTGCGGAACTAATCAGAATGATTGCCTTACTCAGACTGTCGGCAGTTTTGTATGCAGCATTTTCGATGCGCACGTTATCCAGCTCTTTTCGCTCGTTCATGAGCGACTTCACCTGAGCTTCAAGGTTGGCGTTGTGAGCTTTCAGGTCGGCTATCCGTCCTTTGACATGGAACTTTGCATACTTAGACGCGGTCAATTCCACTTCCTGGTCAAGATATCCGCCCTCCTGTTGAACCGGGGTAGGATCTGGAGCGGTTGGCGCATCAGCATCGGCGGCCCTCTCGATTTTAGCCAGCACCACATCCTGGTTGTTCCCATCAGGAGCGGCTGCACTCATTTTTCAGCGAGCTGCCTATAGTGCTCAGCAATGACGTCGTTTGAGATAGGCGTCTTTTCGCCTTCGACGTATGCAGTATCCCAGGGTGTCCCTGGCTTGTGCGTCATGCCAGATAATTCGACGGCCGTGTACCTTCGGTAGACCTTCCAGATTTGCTCCAGCAAATGTTCTGTTCGACCGTCAAGCCGGGGCTTCTCCTCGGGTTTTCTCGTGATCGGATTGGACCCAAAGTCAACATACGCCCGATAGAGCGGGCGGATAACCGGCCCCCACTTCCATGCTTCAATCGTGCTGTCTATCAACGGCTCGTTATAGAGGCCAAGGCTCCAGCCGTGCGCGATGTAGACGAGCTTTTGCAACTTCATCTGCGTGAGCGATTCGCCATCCTCGGCGGCGCGATGAAGAAACCACTCAGCGATTGTTTTTGGCTTGTATTCCATGACGGTGCCGATAAGCACCAGCATTATGTTCAGTAGCGCCCGAATGGACAACCTGGGTAAAAATCCGAGGCTTTTTCGCCATTCGATGCGGGTTAATGAACATTTATACATTATTGCGAGGCAAAAAGATAGTGCAAAAACTAGGCCACTATCGCATCACCCGGTCTCAGCCCGCCACCGCCCAAGCCCCATTCTTCCGCCGCTCAAACCGCCGGCACTCCGCCGGAAGGCGTCCTGAAACGAACGCATGAGCGTTCGCGGGCTTACGTCAGCCCGGAAGCCTAGCTCCTGAGCCGCCAGGACAATTTCCGACGTCCTCATCGGCCCTCGCTCGCGGATGAGCTGCTCGGCGATATCGCCCCAGCGTGCTCTTGCCGAAGTCCGTGTCCGGCGCCCCCTTGGCCGCCCAGAGCGTTTGATTGCCTTGGCCACGGTACAGCCGCACGACCTCGCCAGAGTTTTGCAGCCGGCACATAAACGTGCGGACCGACTGAAGTAGGAACGCCTTCTCTCGGTACTTGGCCTGAGCATCGCCAGCAGGTCGTAGGTCGTGAAGGGCCGATCCTTGGGCATCTCTTCAAGCATCAGCGTCGCCGTGTTCGGCTTGCGGCGATTGTCATCGTCGGACCCGCTCAAGTTAGGAGCACGACGTTTAAGGTGCTGTCCGCCACCACGGGCGCTTCGAGCGGGCGGACCGCTCAATCGTTTGTTTGGCTTTTAAGCAGAAAATCCTTGTAACGATCGCGGGGCGTCGGGAAATTCAAGGCAGTCGTCATGCTTAGAGCCCGGGCTTTGCAGCGTTATGGACCAGCAGGACTCCGAATTGCTCGCCCGATTGTGGACGGAGTCGCAGTCCGTCGTGGCGGCGTATCTGTTTTCGCTCTTGCCTGATTTCCACCAGGCTGAGGACGCGCTGCAGCAGGTGGCGGTGGCGCTGGTGCGGGAGTTCGATAAATACGATGCGGCGAGGCCGTTTCTGCCGTGGGCGTTGGGGGTGGCTCGGAATGTGGCTCTGAAGAGCCGGCGGGAGGCGGCCCGCAAGGTTGAGCATCCGCTGGGGGAATCTCTTCTGGCTCAAATCCAGGCCGCGTTTGCTCAGGATGCCGATCTTTGGGGGGGTATCCGCAAAGCGCTGCGCGAATGTTTGAGCAAGCAGCCGGCGAAGGTTCTGGAGCTGTTGCGATGGCGGTACGCGCATGATCTGAAGCCGGGCGACGTGGCCGCGGAGATGGGGCTCACCGCGGGGTCCGTGCGCGTCATGCTGCATCGCGCCCGTGAAGTCCTGCGGCGCTGCATCAAGCGTCATACGAGCGAGGCGGTCGAATGGATTTAGGGGCCGAAAAGGAACTGGTCAGCCGCTATTTGGACGGCGAATTGGATGAGGCCGGCGGCGCCGAATTGCGGGCGTGGCTTGAGGCGGATGCGCGCCACGTGCGGTCATTCGTGCGCGAGGTGTACATCCACCAGCAGCTTCGCGAAGCGATTGTGGCGATCGACGTCCATGCGGCGAGCATCGCCGCGCCGGAAGTTGATTCGGCTGTATTGAGGCTGCCTGAGGA
>JAICUM010000053.1 GCA_025935855.1 Pirellulales bacterium
GAACCCGGATGTCACGGTATTCATTCCCTTCAACACCGCGGCCATCACGGTCAACTATCTGCGAGCCGGGCCGTCGCAGGGAACCGACAAGCCGATGTTCGACCTTCGCAATCACTACGGCCAGCTCACGATCAACGGCGGGGAGAATCTGCGGTCGCAGATGATCAAGGTCACTGGCGGCACGTCGACGTTTTTCAGCACCGTGCGGATCAAGAACGCCAAGTTCAAGATCGGCACGGACCTATCCACGGTGCGGGAATACTTTACGACCGACTCCACCGGATTCGTGCAGGTGATCGTGGAAGACAACGCGGAACTGCACGGCGGGGACGGCAATGCCAACGGCGGCAAGACCTATCCGGCGTTCAAGGGGCTGATCAACATCAATAACACTGGCCAGGACGATTTCTCGGTCGTGAGCGGGGGATACTCGACGCCGTATTCGGGATACTACACACCCAATCTTATTGGAGTTCAGAATGTATTTAGCTCGCAAAACTATTCGTGTCAGTTCCTCCGCGTGGGAAATACCGTTTCCGTAAGCGGATTGCTTGATGTCGTGCCTACGAATGCAAATCAAAACACGGTGCTTGGAATTCAATTGCCGGTCGCATCTGACCTGACTGCTACTTCTGAATGCACTGGCATCACGCAAACTGTGGCGGCCGCAGAATCAGGCGTCATCGTAGCTGACACGACTAACGACCGAGCATCGCTTGTATTTATCCCCATTAGCGGAGGCACTAGGAACATCTCATTTACATTTACTTACCGAGTGCGCTAAACACGGCTTACGGACGACTTGCTTAGACACGACTTGGGGACGGTTGAAAATGCGTACCACAAACGTGCTGAACATCCATAGGCCTGTAAGCAGCTGAGCAGTAGGCTCAGGAACGCTTAGTATTTGGAAACTTGGCGGACCAAAAGTGCTCCTTGGTTCATCACCGACAAGCCCGATTGACGTTCCGAAGCTGGCGCCAACTTGCGAAGTGGGAGTGATGCCTCCTGGGGAATTGCCGCGCCACGTATACTCGCCTGCCGTGGCGTCGAGCATCAGCCAGTATTTCGTGGAGGCGAGCAATGTCAGCTGCCCCGATGGCGTGAACGCGAAAAGGGCAGCGCTGCCGCTACTGGATGACGGACTGTTTAGGAAGTTTCCAACCAGGAGGCCTGGTGCATCCGAGCCATTGTCTTCGTAGAAGCCGACCGCCGCGACATCGCCCGCTGACGTACTATATTCGCTCAATCGCAATGACACTTGTTGGACCGCGTAACTTTGCGCTGGCATCGTGAAGGAAACGGCTTGTCGCACATGCGTAAAGTTGGACCCGACGTCGTCCGTGCCGGCGTCAACCGTGGCGCCCAGGCCGTCATTTGTTTGCGACAGGTTGCCGAGAATGATCAGCGCGGCGTCGGTCGATTGGCTTGCGAGTAGCAGCGCCGCAACTGACGTAAGGAAGGTATTGAATCGCTTCATCAGACCACCTCTTTCGGAAAAGGACCTGCCGGCCGGCTCGACTGACTGCCGTCCAGTATAGCTGATGTGCGGCCGCCAGCCCCCATCGGCCCAAAACTCTGGCTGAGCGTGGATGAATCCGACCGGGGCATGATCCTGGCATGGCGTTGGCGCCCGGCCCGTCGCAGGGAATCGACAAGCCGATGTTCGACCTTCGCAATCACTACGGCCAGCTTTCGATCAACGGCGGAGAGAATCTGCGGTCGCAAATGATCAAGGTCAGCGGCGGCACGTCGACATTTTTCAGCACGATGCGGATTAAGAACGGTAGGTATAAGGTGAGACGGAGTGCCGGGGAGCGAAGACGAGCGATCGAGAAGCAGTTGCTCACCTTGCAGTAATCTGCACTTTCAGTAGCGGCGGCTTTTGGCCGAGTGTGAGCGAGGTGTTCTTAGCGCAAAACGGCGGCTGGAAGCCGCCGCTACGCTCATTTAGCGCGAGGTCCAGCGTTCTTGAGCGCCGGATCGTTGGGCGCGGGGCGCCATGAGGCACCCGGGAATTCTTGATTGTTTTCGAGCGTCAGTTGCTTCCGGTCGGTCGCGTCGCAGTGAATCATCTCTTGGCCGGGCGGGACGGCCAGGCGATTTCCGCGCAGCACGTTCGGTCCGGCCATGTTAAAGCGAATCGGCGCGCGGGCGACGTCGTAAATCGTGTTTCCTTCGACCACGAGTTCGCTGGTTCCTTGATCCAGAAACATTCCATTGCTCTGCGCAAGTCCGACATTGCGAGGGATGGCGTGAATCACATTTCCGGCGAGCCGCGTGCCCGGCTGCCGGCCGAGCGTGTAGATGCCGCCGCCGTCGGACATCACCTGCATCACGTCGTGGATGTGATTGTCGGCCACGATGTTTCGCTGGCAGGGGGTCGGCTCGTCGTCCCACTTCCAGCCGACCGACACGCCGGAGTAAGGCAGGCGCTTTAGTTCGTTGTGCGAGACGGTCACGTCGCTTGCGAAGCCCACCCACACGCCGACGGCGCCGGAGAACGTGACGCCGCAATTCTGAATCGTCGAGTCCTCGACGCTGTCGTGACTGGACAGCGGCCGGTCGCCCGGTTCTCGTGAGCCGATGAGGACGCCGTCGCCGCCGATATCGTTGAACTGGCATCGCTGGAGGCTGGTCTGCTCGTCGTGCAGCGCGTGAACGCCGCAGGCGGCCAAGTGCTCGAAGCGGCACTTCGTAAACCGGCAATTCCGCGCGTTGTCCACCATCACGGCCGCGGGCATCATCAGCGTGGCGCGATCGTCAGCCGTGTTTCGCCGTTCGATCCAAGCCGACTGCATTCCCGCGTAGCCATGCGCCGGCAGCTCGTAGCGCGAATGCCGGAACGTAAGGCCCTCGAAACTCAAATTCATAATTGGCCGCTGGCCGTCGCTGCGGACGATGAGCAGTTGATCCAAGCGTGGCGCGATGATTTCCGTGGTTTCGAGTTTTTCGCCCTCGCGCGGAATGTAGGTAAGCGTGCCGCTGGCGTCGTCGAGCAGCCATTCGCCCGGTGCGTCGAGCAATTCCGGGGCGCCTTCGACGAAGTACCGCGGATGCGGTTCGAAATACGCGATGACGAATTGCCGCATATCGCCGCCGATCGGATCCTTGAAGCGATAGGTGCGCGTCGCCGGATCGATGGATGCCAGGCGGACGCGCGACATCGACCAATCGTGCAAGTAGGCGACTTCCGCTTGTTCGGGATGCGCAAGCGCGAGCAAGTCGGACGCGGCGACGGTGAAGCTGGTGCGCTTGTCCGGCCCGGCGGCGTCGACGCGGAAGTACCCTTCGTTCGGGGCGCGGGCGCGGATCGCCCGCCGGCCGTTGACCCACAGGTCGCGAAACGGCGGGTTGTTGGCGTCAAGGGTCACTTTCGTGACCCACCGGTTGCCTTGCTGCTGCCAGCCGGTGATGCGGCGTCCGCCGCTGATTCGGACTTCGCCGCCGGCGGCCGCGTATTTCACCTCGCCCGAGGGTGTGCGGGCGCCATCCTCAGCGCGAAACACGAGCGGTTGATCAAGGCGGTAGTCGCCGGGCTGAATGCTCACGGTGATTCGCGGCACGCCACGATTGAGCGTCTCGAAGACCACGCGCTGCGCGGCGCGGAGCGTGGCCAGCGGGTGTGCCGCCGAACCGTCACTGAGATCATCCCCCTGCGGGCTGACGTGGATCGTCGTCGACGACGGCGCGGCCGCCAGCGCCCATGCACCGGAGAACCAGGCAGCGGCGGCTAAGAAATGGCTGAGTGACTTCATGGTGCGAATTGATCCTCCAGCATTTGGCGCGAGCGATATTTATCCGCGTTATTTCGGGCCACCCCAGATCGGCCACCGGCGATTATCGATTGAAGGTAGCTGAGCGACTCGCACGCCGTACACGTCTTCGAGCAACTGCTCGGTGACAATTTCCGCGGTCTGCCCCGCGGCCGCGATGCGACCGTCCCGCATCACGAGCGTCGCTTCAAATGCCGGCATGATCTCCTCGACGTGATGCGTGACGAGAACGATCGCGCAGCTATTCTCCGATGAAGCGATGTCGTCCAGCCACGCGAGGAAGCGCTCGCGTACGCCAGGGTCCATGCCGGCGCACGGTTCGTCGAGCACGATCAAGAGCGGATTGACCATTCGGGCGCGGGCGACGAGCACTTGCTGTAGTTCGCCTTGTGAGAGTACCCGAAAGGGTTTGTCTGCCAAAGCGTCACACCGCATCTCGCAAAGCAGGCGGCGAGCCGCATTGAAATCTGCTTCGGCGGGCTGCAATTCGCCGAGGCGCTTGAGGCCCACTTGGGCGAACTTGCCCGAGACGACGGTCTCCACGGCTCGCTCGCGCGGCGGAATGTTCGCGGCCAGGTCGGTGGCCACCCAGCCAATCGAGCGGCGGAGTTCGGCGAGGTCAATCAGTTCCTCTCCGCAGCGGCGCACAACGCCGCTGGTCGGCCAGAGGTAGCCGCACGCCGTTCGCAGTAGCGTCGTTTTCCCGGAGCCGTTGGGCCCCAGCACGGCCCAGTGCTTTCCGCGGTCGAGCCGCCAGGAGACATCCCGCAGAATCTCCGCGGCGCCCTGCCGATAGCCGACGGACTGCAGCTCAATCAGCGGCGGCTCTGGGGTAGTGGTCATCAAGCTAGCAATCAACGGAACCAGCCGTCCGCCGGGCTCGCGGGCAAGTTCTCCTGGCGGAGCTTTCGCCTGATCCACCAGAACGGGTCGTACGGCTCGTCGATGAGCGGCGAGGGTTTGCCCAGCCCCGGCAGGTTGTCAAATTCGCCCGCGTCAATCGCGGCGCGAAGCTTGTTTTCGGCGACGATACGCAGGGCGCGTTCGGGGCCGAGCGGCATGGAATCGAACATGGGCAAACCGCACAAAACTAGTGATCTACGGGGAAGGCTCGCCGTTGGTTTGGGCCTCTCGGCTGAACCCATTCCATTATTGGTTGATGCGGGTCCCCTGCGAAGGTCAGGACAAAAGTTCGGACCGGAATTGAGATTGCCAGAGCCAGATTTTGTGGTCGCGAGCGGAATGGGGGGGTAAGATACTTGGCTAGTTGGAGCGTCCCGGCTTGGATTGCTCATTGGCATCATTCGTCTGTGGCCAGCGTGCATGGAAAAAATTAGCAACGGCGCAGCTTCACTCAACGACACGTTCGACGACTCTGAGTTCTCATCGGCCCTACGCGATATACGAGCGGTAACTGACAACCTGCCGCAACTCGCGTGGTCCTGCTTGCCGAATGGGCACTGCGACTATTTAAGCCGCGGCTGGGTCGAGTTCACGGGCGTCCCGGAGGAAGAACACCACGGCCGCGGCTGGCTCGACGCCCTTCATCCGGAGGACCGCGAGCAAACGCGCGATGGCTGGGAAGCCTTCATCCTGGGCCTCGGACCCTACGACGTGGACTATCGTCTGCGACGGCACGACGGCGCGTATTTGTGGTTCAAGACCAGGGGCGTCTTGATCAGGGACGCCGATGGACTGCCCATGCGCGTCGTCGGCACGACGACCGACATCGACGCACAAAAGCGCGCCGAGCAGATGTATCGCGAAAGCCGCGAACGGCTTGAGGCGGCCCTCGCGGCCTCGGGCACCGGCACGTTTCGCTGGGACATCATGAACAACGTGCTGGAGTGGGATCAGCAGCTCGACCGGCTGTTCGGCTTGCCGCCCGGAAAGACCGTGCGATCGCTAGAAAAGTTCGTGGAGCTCGTGCATCCGGACGATCGCGACGAGGTGATTGAACGCTGCCGCCGGTGCAAAGATCACGGCGCGGACTTCGCGATGGAATTCCGCGTCGTGTGGCCGGATGGGTCGATCCATTGGCTGGACGACCATGGCCGCACGTTTGTAGACGCGGCCGGCGAACCTGCTTCCATGACCGGGGCGTGCGTCGATATTACCGAGCGAAAGCTGGCCGAAGAGCGCATGCACGAGATCGACGAGCGGGCCGCCTTTGTGCGGAAGGCCAGTGGCGTCGGCTTCTGGTACTGCGATCTGCCATTCGACGTGCTGGAGTGGGATGAGCAGGTGAAGGAGCACTTCCACCTGCCGCCGGACGCGCTGGTGACGATCGAAAGTTTTTATGATCGCATTCATCCCGACGACCGTGAACGCACGCGAGCGGCCATTGACAAGAGCATCGCGACTCGCGAGCCATATGACGTTTGCTACCGGACCGTGCATCCGCGGACGGGCGCCGAGAAATGGATTCGCGCGATTGGCCGAACGTTTTACGCCGCCGATGGAACGCCGCGGCGCTTCGACGGCGTGACCCTGAACGTGACGGATCAAAAGAAAGTCGAAGAGCAGTTGCACGACGCCGACCGGCGCAAGGACGAATTTTTGGCGCTGTTGGCGCACGAGCTGCGCAATCCACTGGCCCCGCTGCGAAACGGTTTGCAGGTGATGCGGCTGGCGGGCTCAAGCGGCGAGGCGGCCGACGAGACCCGGGCCATGATGGAACGGCAACTCGCGCACATGGTGCGGCTGATTGACGATTTGCTCGACGTCACGCGCATCAGCCGGAACAAGATGGAGCTGCGGCGTGAGCGTGTGCTGCTCACGGACGTGGTCTCCAGCGCCGTGGAAACCGCGCGGCCGGCAATCGACGCCGCCGGGCACGAACTGCTCGTGGCGCTGCCTTCGGCGCCGGTGTATCTGAACGCCGACTTGATGCGGCTCGCCCAGGTACTCTCGAACTTGCTCACCAATGCCGCGAAGTATACCGAAGAGCGGGGCCGCATCTGGCTTTCGGCGACGCTAAACTCCGGCGAAGTCGTCGTCGCGGTGCGCGACACCGGCATTGGGATTCCCGCCCAATCGCTGCCGACGATCTTCGATATGTTCAGCCAGGCGGATCGCTCGATGGAGCGGACCCGCGGAGGCTTGGGCATTGGCCTGGCGCTGGTCAAGGGTTTGGTAGAAATGCACGGCGGCTGCGTCACGGCGGAAAGCGGGGGCGACGGCCAGGGGAGCACGTTCACGGTGACGCTGCCGCGCGAGCAATCGCGCCGTCTTGAACAGGCGGCAACTCCGGTTGCTTCAGCGGAGATCCGGCGCGGGCCGTGCCGGCGCATTCTCGTCGTGGACGACAACCGCGATTCAGCGGCGTCGATGGCCGCCATCCTGAAAATCCTTGGCCATGATGTGCGGACGGCTTTCGACGGCGAGGAAGCGATCGCCGCCGCCGAGCAGTTCAAGCCGGCGGTGATTCTCATGGACGTCGGCCTGCCGAAGCTCAACGGCTACGAAGCGACTCGTCGCATCCGCGAGGCGCCGTGGGCGACAAGCGTCACCATCCTGGCGGTCACCGGCTGGGGGCAGGAAGACGACCGCGCGGAGTCGCGCAGCGCCGGCTGCGACGGGCACCTGGTGAAGCCCGTGCAACTTGAGGAGTTGCTGCCCTTTCTCATGAACGCGGCGGATTTTTAAGCAAATCCATTTGCCTGCCCCCTCATTTACAGGGACTCCCCCTTCAGTCTGGTTTCATTGCATCGTTGGCCTCGCGATTGGCGGGGATTTTTGCGTTTTCGCGGCGGCCCGTTGACAATGTGAGCCGTGGGCTCTTCTCTTGCTTTTCAATCTGGCCCTCGCCAACAGCGCGTATTGCGCACGTCGCCGCCATGTCGCGTTGCCGCGTCGCTCATTGAGCTGTTGGTCGTCCTGTTCATCATGGGCATCATGATGAGCCTGCTATTGCCGGCGCTGCAGGCGGCGCGTGATCGATCCCAGCAAACGGTCTGCGAAAACAACGTGCATCAACTGCATGTCGCACTGTCCGCGTTTCTGGGAACGAAGAGGGGGTTCCCCGCGCCGAACCGCTGGACGATCGAACTCTTGCCGTGGATCGAGCAGCGGCCGCTGTATGACGCGATCAAATACAACAAGGACCGCAACGCGGCGTTCCCACGTCCGCCGGTCATGCGCTGCCCCATGCAATACGATTTGCCCAGCCGCGTCGACGGGGCTGGCTTCTGCCACTATCTGTTAGTGGTCGATCGCGCTGACAATGGCTTCGCGCTGCCCGGCTGGGACATTCAAGATCGGCCGCTGCCAAAGGACGACGTGACCCTTGAGCCTTGGTATGTCGGCCCGGAAGTCTCGTACTTGGAGCAACAGCAGCTCTTCGCCAACCCGCGCGGCCCGCATCCTGATGGGCGGTATGTGACCATCTCGGGCATGCGGCCTGAGTAGTCAGCGACGGCAACGCAGCATTGTCCCGAGTGTAGGCCTTCCAGCGGCAACATCCTACTTCATGTGCCGAAACGGTAAAAAAAATTGTAACCCTTTTGCGGGACCGCACTCTGTATTGGTAGCCATCAACCATGCACCTGCTATCAAGGAGTGAACGTCATGCCGGCCAGAGAATCGCTATCCTCGATTTACATCCCGCTGCGGCTCGCGTTCGGGCTCGTGCCGATCGTCGCGGGACTCGATAAATTCTTCAATTTGCTCACCGATTGGCAGAAGTACCTGGCGCCGCCGGTTGCCAAGCTGCTGCCCGTCAGTCCGGCCACGTTTATGATGGCGGCAGGCGTAATCGAGATTGTCGCCGGCCTGGTTGTGCTAACGGTGCTGACTCGGCTGGGCGCCTACATTGTCATGATCTGGTTGATTTTGATTGCCGGCAATTTGATCCTTGCTGGGTACTACGACGTGGCGGTTCGCGATTTGGTCATGGCGCTCAGCGCGTACACGCTCGGCCAAGTTGCCGCTCTTCGCGGCGATCAGTGGCTTCCCGTCGGCTCCGCTCAGCAATCGAGGGCCCATGTCGCCGCGAGCTAAATCGATGAACCGAACCGACGGGACCGGGGAGACGCCGGCCATGCTCTCGGACGCCGAGGTGGTTTGCCGCGTTCTTGACGGCGACGTCGGCTCATTCGAGATCATCATGCGCCGCTATAACCAACGGCTGTTTCGCGTCGCTCGCGGCATCGTTCACGACGATGCGGAAGCGGAGGATGTGGTGCAGGAAGCGTATCTGAGCGCCTTCCGGGGACTGGCGCAGTTTAATGGACTGGCGCTCTTTTCAACCTGGCTGACAAAGATCGCCGTGAACGAGGCGCTCGCGCGCGTCCGCCGTTCCAAGCGCTTGCCCCTAGTCGCGGCGACATTCGATCCGGAAACCGCCATGTCGGACAGTCCAGCGAACCATCACGATGCCGCCGAAGAGGCAAGCCAACAGGAGCTTGGACGCGTTCTGGCAAAGGCTGTGGACGGGTTGCCGCCCGAACTTCGCGCCGTGTTCGTCATGCGAGTCGTGGAAAACCTGAGCACCGAAGAGACGGCCGAGTGCCTGAACCTGACGGAGGCGAACGTCAAGGTTCGCCTGCATCGTGCTCGGGAGCTGTTGCGCACGTGGATTGACGATCGGATCGGCGTCGAGGCGCGGAAGCTTTTCCAGTTCGACGGCCGGCGCTGCGATCGAATCGTCGATAGGGTCATCGAGCGCATTCGTCGCGGCGGCGGAACAGGGGGCGCCTGACCCGCACTTCAGCGCGGGCCTCTTTGCGATACGGAGCTCCGTTCGTCTAACGACTTCAAGCATCACTTGATGAAGTCGCAAGGGCGTCGGCGTCTCAAAGCTGGTTCAGGTCAATCGCCTGCTCGTCATTGCGGGCGCCGAGGTAGTTAAACAACGTCACGTCGATTTCGTAACGGATGTAATGCACCGAGCCGTCGGCGAACACGGCGTTGAACCCGGACGGGTGCGCGGAGCCGAAGTACAGCACGTCGTGCGACTGGCCGAAAATATCAAAGTTCGCCGGCGTGAACGCCGTGGGATCGCTGTCGTTGAGCGGGGCGAAGCACGTCGATCGCATGACGTCGGGATCCCAGCCGTCCGTCCAGCCGCGGTCGTCAGAGAAGCTGCCGCCATTGTAGAGGTCGCTTCGGACGAATTTTTCGCCGACCAGCATCGTGTTGCTCGTCCCGTCGGTGATCTGCTCGGGCCGCGTCGGGAGCGGTGCATTCGCATATTCGAGGGCGCTATTCTTTAGGCGATATCGCCACGGGGTGCGCACAATCACACCGTCGTACACGGCGAAGTCGGGATCCTGGCTGGTGTCGCCCATGAAAAACGAGTAGCCGTTCGCTCTCAAATCGCTGATGGAAGTCTGCTGAGCGGTGGTCGGCACCGACAAGGCTGGATTGTATCTGATGGTACATTTCGGGTTGCCGCAGGTGCAGGGCGTCGCGCCGGCGTAGTCAGTCAGTACCACCAAGTCTCCGACGCCGTTCACGGACTGCGAGGCGGTGGCCGGCCGGCGCGACGGGCAGAAATAGAGGTCGATAAAGGTCGATTGGAGCTGAGGCGTGGTGGTCAGGCCGTACACCGGATTTTGCTCCAGGTAGGGCAGAATCTGAAAGCTCCAGCCGAAGCCCTGCTTCAGGGGTCCGAATGGCTTGTTGGCGGTCGTATAGTTCTCAATTTCGGGAAAGTCGGCGTCGCCGCCGGTGGGGAACACCTTCTGGGCGTCGGCCAAATTCAGCACGCCCAAGCCGATTTGCTTCGAGCGGTTCTGGCAGTCGGCACGGCGCGATGCTTCGCGCGCCGCTTGAACGGCGGGGAGCAGCAAGCCGACCAGCACGCCAATGATCGCAATGACCACCAAGAGTTCGACCAAGGTAAATCCCCGGCGGAGGACGCTACGGGAAACTGACATTGTCGCACCTTCACCAACATTTGTTCGATTCGTCTATGCCAGGCCAGTTCGGTGACAGTGGTTTTGCAATCAGCCGCCGAACACCGATTGAAATTCTTCTTCGGAGATTTCGCTCGTACCGCCGAGCGAATCCGCGGCCATCCGTTGGCCGCCGACGCCGGTTTTCTCACACGCCGCCCAATGCGTGCGCTCAGAGCGCGATTTGGCATTTCCGCACACGATGGTCAGGGGCTGCCCATCGCGTGGCGAGACGAGCAGATCGTCCACGCTGTGAACACCATAGCCGGCTAACCGATCGAGCCGCCCCCGCAGGAATTTCTCGAACTCCTGCCGGTCGCGAGGAACGCGACGGTTGGCGGCTTCGAACTTGCCGTACTCAATGCCGACGAGCCGAAGCGGGCCACGGTTCATATTTCCCTGACTTGACGAAGCGCGCGAGCAACCGGCCAAGAGCAGGTTTACTGCGACCAGGACCAGCACGCCTTGCGAACTGCGGCGACGCATGGAAATCAAATCTGAGAAAATCTGAAAAAGCTATTTCCAGAAATCAGATTAGTGCAACACGCCGCTGATGACGAGCAATGTTTCGCCGCAATCGGTGCAAGATTGCATCAACGACGATGGGCGCTCGGCGCCAATGGCGACCCCTGTCTTAATCTTCAGCGGGGGAAGGGGTCGCGAGTCTTTTGCGACTGGCGAGTTCGCATCGAAGCGCCTGGTCTCCAGTCGCTAACGACTCCCGACCCCGTGCTTCGCCGCTTCTTAAACGCTGACTCTAAGGAGTTTCCATCGCCCGCTGCAATCTTCGCCAATGGCGGCTGACGGCCTTCTTGCTCTCGTAGTTGAAGGCCTTCACGCGCGGGTCCTCGCGTAGAAATTCAATGGACGTGACGTCGTGGCCATGCGCGGCGAGGGCTTCATACACGCGGCGGACCTGGCGGTCCTGATCGGTGAACACGATCGCTTTGTAGGATTTCGTCGCGTGCTGCAGGAACGCCAGCAGCATGGCGCCTTTGTGCTGCCCCGCGACCATGAGGATACCCTTGCCGTAGCTGATCGGCCGCGGCTGATCGGCCAGCCGCCAGCGTTTGCACTCCTCGTCACTCAATCCGGACTCCGCGATGGCCTCTTTGCGATAGGGAACAAACTGCAGCGTCGCGGCAACGCCCTTCTGCTCGGGCTGCTCGCGGAGCACGGGAGCGGTCTTGGAAAAATCGAAGCCGTTGCGGGCGAGCTCGCTTTCCGTGGCGTTGCGAAATTCCTGGCCGCGGGCGGTGAGCACGATGGCGGCGACGCCGGCGTCTTGCACTTTCGCGATCAGCCGCGGCAGGTCGGGCTGCGTCGGATGCGAAGGCAGGGTGGTGAACAGGATGCCCTGAACGCGCAGCAAGCCGTCGAAGTCTTTCGCGACGAGATAACGCGACTTCGGATCGGCGGAGAGCAGGAACGACTGCCACTCGAACCATTGATCGCTGCCGAGGTCCTGGTCGGGCGAGAGCAGCGTGTTGTCGAGATCGGAAACTAGCAGCACCTGGTCAGGGCCGTACTGCTTGGCGGCGGCTTCAACGGCGGCGACCACATCGGCGTAGTCGGAGGTTTCGCCGAGGCTCGACGCCATGGACGTCGCGGCCGGCGATAGCGCGAGTGCCAAGCTCGACACAAGTGCGCGGTAGGAGCAGGGAATCGTCACAAATATGGACCCGTGAATGGGATTAGAAGTCGCCCGGCGGGAACTATCAGCCACTTTCCAGATTAATTACCAGCCGCCGAATTGAAACCGTCTTGAAAAAGCCGCCGCTCAGGGCTGTTTGCCTCGGGAATCCGCGGCATCCACATCGGCGCAGGCGACAAGCTAGCACGGGGGTTTGCCGAAAACCAGCGGAACGCCGTAGCCGCACCGGTGATCCGCGGCGACAATTCCTTTTCTCTGGCAGTTTGAAACTGGCGTGACGGGGTCGGGAGTCTTTTGCGACTGGAAACTCCGGAAAGAAGTTAGGGATCCCAGTCGCAAAAGACTCCCAACCCCATCTTGGGTTTGCATCAATGTTCCACTGGGACAACGGACTGTTCTTCAACCGGCCGCGTCTGGGGCTCGACGTGCGGCGGCGGCAGCCGCACGGGTTCATTTCGCATGCCCACTCCGACCACATCGGGCCGCACGAGCTGGCCTATTGCACGCCAGCGACGGCCTGCCTGTACCGGCTACGGATGGGCGCCCATCGGCGTTGCGTGGAATTGCCCTATCGCAAGCCGCACACGTTTGGCGACGTGCGGCTGACGCTTTACCCTGCCGGCCACTGTTTAGGTTCGGCGATGGTGCTCATCGAAGGCGACCACGGCTCGCTGCTGTACACGGGCGACTTCAAGCTCGGGGAATCTGCCACGGCAGAGCAAGCCGAGTTGCCACGGGCGGACGTGCTGGTGATGGAATCGACGTTCGGCAAACCGCGCTATCGCATGCCGCCGCGAAGCGAAACGGTCGCGCGGCTTCTGAAGATCGTGCGCGACGCACTTTCCGACGGCTACACGCCGGTGCTCCACGCCTACCCGCTGGGCAAATCGCAAGAGGCGACGAAGATTCTCACCGACGCCGGCATTCCGGTGCTCCAGCATCCGGCCATCTTCGCCGTGAGCAAGGCGTACATGGCGTGCGGCGTCGATCTCGGCGATGTGCGCGAATACGACGCGACACTGCTGCCAGGCCGCGTGGTGATCACCATGCCCTCGCGCTGGCGTGAGTTCCGCCTCGCCGGGCTCCGCCGGCCGGTGACGATCGCGGTGACAGGCTGGGCAATGGATTCGCCGACGCAGTATCGCTGGGGCGTCGATCACGCGCTGCCGCTGTCGGACCACGCCGACTACGACGAGCTGCTACAAGCGGCCAAGCGCGTCGGCGCCGAACAGATTTACTGCATGCACGGTCCGCTGGAGTTCGTCGAACACCTGCAGCGAGCCGGCTTCAACGCCATGCCGGTGTTCGGCAGCTATCAGCGGCGGATGTTTTAGGAAGCTGTCAGCCATTAGCTAACAGCTTTCAGCCAGAAAAGCGCGTGCGACTGCGATTCAATTCCTCTCGCTGAAAGGTAACGGCTGATAGCATCGCCAACCAACTCTTCTGGCATTGCCGTCTGTAGCGACGCTGCCGTCGCCGTACCGGTTCCGCCAGTAGGGGTTTTGCTGTCTTGGCTGGCGGCCAACGGTCGAATTCTTTCTCTGCGGCTGCGCAGGATGCCTGGCCGCTAGCGGCGCGATTACGCGCCGCGTTCTCCAAGGATGGGGAAACGAATGGCCTCGGTGGAATGGCAGCCTGTCCGGCCGTGGGCGCGATGGCGTCCCATCGCCGCCGTGGGCCTGTTGGCGTGGGCGGCGTACCTGCTGGCCGCCGGCGACGTTGCGCCCGAAGCGCGTGACGCTTCGAAGCGAAGCGGCGTTGCACCGGCGGCATTCTTCGAACCCCCCAGCGTCCCGGGAATCGCCGACGCCGAGCCGCTGATCCTCGCTCGGCGACCGCAGCCGGCAGATGGCTCGCAAGCGCCGCGGTCTGATTCGGAGGTTACTCAGCCGGTCGCTCTGCCCGTGGTTGGCGGCCTCGGTGCTAACAACTCGGCGCTCCTGCCGCCGCGGTCATTGCCCCATGAGGGGACCTTCACCGAGTGGAGCGGACTGGCCGGTGAGTATGAAATCTCCGCGGAAGCCGCGGCCGAAGCAGCGCAAACGCCGGTGAGTAAGCCGCGAGTGGCTCCTGACCTAATCGCCGCCGATCAA
>JAICUM010000454.1 GCA_025935855.1 Pirellulales bacterium
GGTCGCGGTACTCCGAGACCTGTGCGGCGCAATTCGCCAACACGCACAGGTCTGCGAGTACGCCGACCTGTGGCACCCGACCTTTACTTTGTCCTCGGCGCGTCACGCCACGACTTTCTTCACCACATTCCCATGCACGTCCGTCAGCCGGAACTGCCGGCCTTGGAACTTGAACGTCAGCCGTTCGTGGTCGATGCCGAGGCACGCCTGGATCGTGGCCTGCAGGTCGTGGACGTGTACCGGATTCTCCACGATGTTGAAACTGAACTCGTCGCTCCGGCCGTAGCGGAGGCCCGGCTTCACGCCGCCGCCGGCGAGCCACATCGAGAACGTCTTGCCGTGGTGATCGCGGCCGTAGTCTTGGTGCGAGAGGCCGCCCTGGCAGTACACCGTGCGGCCGAACTCGCCGCCCCAGACGACCAGCGTGTCTTCGAGCAGGCCGCGTTGCTTGAGGTCGGTCACCAGCGCGGCCGAGGCTTGATCGACGTCGCGCGACAGCGATTCGATCTTCGCCGGCAGGCTGCCGTGGTGGTCCCAGCCGCGGTGGTAAAGCTGGATGAACCGCACGCCGCGCTCGGCTAGCCGGCGAGCCAGCAGGCAATTGGCGGCGTACGTGCCCGGTTTGCGGGCGTCCTCGCCGTACAGCTTGAACGTCGCCTCCGGCTCCGCCGCGACGTTCACCAAATCCGGCACGGACGTTTGCATCCGGCAAGCCATCTCGTACTGGACGATGCGGGCATCGATCTCCGGATCGCCGACGACCGCATGCCGCTTGCGGTTCAGCTCGCCCAGCGCGTCGACCCACCGCGCGCGAGCGGCCGGCGACAGCCCCTCGGGGTCGCGGAGGAACAGCACGGGGTCGGCGCCGCTGCGGAGCTTCACGCCCTGATGCCGCGACGGCAGAAAGCCGCTTCCCCACAGGCGCGAGAGCAGCCCCTGGTCGGGCGCCCCGTTGCTCGGCAGCGACAACAGCACGACGAACGCCGGCAGGTCCTCGCACTCCGAGCCGAGGCCGTAATCCACCCACGAACCCATCGACGGCCGGCCCGGCTGCTGCGAACCGGTCTGGATGAACGTGATCGCCGGGTCGTGGTTGATGGCCTCGGTGTTCAGGGAGTTGATGACGCAGATATCATCGGCGATCTTCTGCGTATACGGCAGCAAATCGCCGATCGGCGTCCCCGACTGGCCGCACGGCTTGAAGCCGTACTTGCTCGGCGCGATCGGCAGCCGCTTCTGCGCGGTCACCATGCCGGTGATTCGCTGGCCCCTGCGAACCGAGTCCGGCAGGTCGGCGTCGAAAAGCTTTTCAAGCCCGGGCTTCGGGTCGAGCAGTTCCAACTGCGAAGGGCCGCCGGATTGGAAGAGGTAGATCACCCGCTTGGCCCGCGGCGCGAAGTGCAGGCCAGGCAGCGAACCGGCGGCGCTTGCTTGCGGCGCGCCCAAGCCAAGGGTGTGCAGCGCCGCGACGCCGAGCCCGAGGCTCGTTCGGCAGAGGAAATCTCGCCGCGACTGGGTCGCGGTGGCTTGGCACAACAGCGGCTGCACGGCGTCAGTTCCTCGTGATGGTTTCGTCGAGGTTGAGCAGGAGACTGGCAATGTTCGCGTAAGCGGCCAGCTCCTGTGGTGGAAAGGCGGAGTCTGGTTTTACTTCGCCCACTGCCAGCAATCCTTTTGGAGGGTGTTTTTCTTGCGCAAATTCACTTCGCTGATCGTCGAGCAAGCTGACAAGCCTGGCGATCTCCGCGCCATCTGGCTTGCGAGCGGTGAGCAGCTCAAACGCCCAGGCGATGCGCGATTCGTCGTCAGCACCGCCCTCCGCAAGCATCCGTCGGCCTAACTCACGCGACGCTTCCAGGAAGATCGGGTCGTTCATCAGCACGAGCGCCTGTAGCGGCGTGTTGGTCACCGAGCGGCGCGCCGTGCAGAACTCGCGGTCCGGTGCGTCGAAGATCGACAGCGTCGGATGCGGCACGGTGCGCTTCCAGAACGTGTACAAGCTGCGGCGATGCAAATCCTCCCCCTTCGACGGCGTGTAGGAAGTCCCCGGATAGTTCGCCGCGACGACGATGCCGTTGTACAGGTCTGCCGGCTGCAACGGATACACCGGAGGCCCGCCAAGCTTCGGCGCGAGCAAACCGCTCACGGCGAGCGCCTGATCGCGGATCATCTCCGCCGCAAGCCGCTGCCGCGGCCCACGCGCCAGCAACCGGTTTTCGGGATCCTGCGCCCAGCTTTCCGGCGTCGCCGCCGAATCCTGTTGGTACGTCGCCGACTGCACGATTAGCCGCACCATGTGCTTCACATCCCAACCGCTGGCCACAAATTCATTGGCCAGCCAATCGAGCAGCTCCGGGTGCGAAGGCCACTCTCCGCGCGTGCCAAGGTCCTCGACGGTTTTTACCAGCCCAACGCCAAAGAGGCTGTGCCAGAGGCGATTCACGACGACGCGCGACGTGAGCGGGTGGCGCGGATCGGTGAGCCACCGGGCCAGCGCCAGCCGATTGCGCGGCACGCCATCCGGCAACGGCAGGCCAAGCGCCGCCGGCACGTCGGGCTGGACCTTTTCGCCGTGCTTGTCGTACCGGCCACGTTCCAGAATGAACGTTTCCCGCGGCTGCGCAAGCTCGCGCATAACCATCAGCGTCGGAAACGATCGCAGCAGCGCGAGTCGCTCTGTTCGGACAGCCGTCCACCGGCTGTACAGTTTGTTGAACCGATCGTCGCCTGTCGCGTTATCGCGCCGGGCTGCTACGAGCTGTTGTTCCCAGGACTTGTTCTCGATCGTCGGCGCGGCGTTCGCGGCCTGCTCGGCAAACAGTAACGCTGATTGCTGGGCGTCTTCCAGCTTTCCAGAAGCCATACGCATTCGGAGCAACGAACCGTTGAACTCGTTGTCAGTTCGCTCGCCCGAATGACCAAGCCCCACGCTGCCGGGAAATTGAACGTTGCCCGTCAGGTCGTCGTGCCCCACAGTGGTTTCGACTTCGACGCCGTCGATGAAGATGCGGATGCCTTCGGCCGAATTGCCAACGCCGGAAACCGCAACATGCCGCCACTGGCCCGCGGGCAAACCCGGCGAGGACATAACTTCCAACGCATAGGCCGGCCAGCGAACGGCGAGCCGCACGTCAACGGCGCCGCCCTCGGTCAGCCCGATTTGCATGCCGGCGCCATAGCCTTGCGACGATTCCGGGATGTCGTAATTCATCGTGGAGATCAGTGGCGCGGCCTTTGCCGAATCACGTTTGACCCACGCCATCCACGTCCAGCCGCCGCTTAGATCGAAGGGCTTGGCCTCCGCCTTTTGCGCGGCCGCTTGCGGAAATGTGAGCGGCGAATCGGCTGCTTTCAGCGAGAGCTGCTTTTCGACGGATGCCCAGGCGCCGTCTGTTTGTCCAACAGTATGATCAGCCGCCGTTGCCGCACGTGCTTCCACTTCCTGTTTCAGGTCGGCTTCGAGAGCAGCGTCGCGTTGCGAAAGTCTGGCATATTCGTCCTGCTGCTGGTGCGTCGACGCCCGCATAAGCGGCGCCGCGTTGCCAATGCGGCCGTCTTCGCCCGTCTCATCCACGCTGTTGAAGAATGCGAACATCTGATAGTAGTCGCGCTGCGTGAACGGATCGAACTTGTGGTCGTGGCATCGCGCGCATTCGAGCGTCACCCCCATCCAGGCGAGCGACATCGTGCGCACGCGGTCGGCGACGTACTCGACGCGGTACTCCTCGTCGATGATCCCGCCTTCGGAGTTGATCACGTGGTTGCGGTTGAAGGCGGTGGCGATTTTGTCGTGCAGCGTTGCACCGGGCAGCAGATCGCCGGCAAGCTGCTCGGTGATAAACCGGTCGTAAGGCATGTTCGCGTTGAACGCCTCGACGACCCAATCCCGCCATCGCCACATGATGCGGAGCGAATCGTTGTTGAAGCCGTGCGTGTCGGCATACCGGGCGACGTCGAGCCAATCGGACGCCATGCGTTCGCCGTAATGCGGGCTGGCCAAGAGCTCGTCCAGGGCTGCGGCGACCGGATCGGCTGAGGCATGCCACGCAGCGAGTTGTTTGGCCGTCGGCGGCAGGCCGATGACGTCCAGCGCGATGCGCCGCAACAGCACGGACATCGGCGCTCGTGGCGAGGGCGCGAGGCGGTTCTGCTCGAGCTTCGCCAGAACAAAGCGATCGATGTCGTTCTGCGCCCACTCGCGGCGAGCGACTTGTGGCGGCTCCGGTCGAC
>JAICUM010000674.1 GCA_025935855.1 Pirellulales bacterium
CGCCGCGGTGAAGAAAATGACAAACTGCGGAATGTCGATATACGCGGCGCCGAGCAACCCGCCGAGGATGGTGTACGTTGTCCCGATCGCGCCGAACACAAGAATGACGGTGAGCGGCGACCAGCCGATGAGCGGGGCGAGCATTTGCGAAAGCATCGCCGTGCCGTAGGCCAGGAACACGGTGGCCCAGCCGAAGCACGCGTACACGCCGTAGAAGCCGCGAAAAATGCCCGCCGCACGGCCGGAATAGCGGAACTCGATCAACTCGCCGGTCGTCACCAGGCCGCTGCGGCGCCACATTTTGGCCCAAAACACGCCGACCAGCGGCATCCAAATCGGCCAGGCGATCCAGGCGATCTGGTTCAAATACATGAAGCCGCCGACGTAGAACAGCCACACCCAACCGCCGCCGCAGTCGGAGTAGCCCGCGACATTCGCGAAGCCGATCACCCACCACGGAAGGCTGCGCTCCCCAATGAGAAAGCCGTCGGCGCTCTTCGTGGCGGCGCGCGAAAAATGTACGCCCAAGGCGATCATCGCTGCCGAATACAGCGCGATGACCAGCCAATCGGCCGTCGATAGATGGAGGCTTTCGACGGCCAACATTACGTCGTCACCTTTTCGAGGGGTCGTGCGGCGTGAACGTCTGACAATCCCAGAAGCGCCAGCGAGTCGCGGTAAATGAGCCGTTCGATCTGCTCAGCCGGGAGCGAGAAGCCTGCGATATTCACCCCGGTTAGCTTCCTCAAGCCGGCGACGGTTTCCTGGACCGTCGTCACCGGGTAGTCCGTACCCAACAGCAGCTTGTCCCACACGTTGTATTCGTGAACCGCCATCAGGCTGTGGAACAACTGCCACGGGCGGTAGACCAGCGCGCTCACGTCGGCGAACAGGCGCGGATGCTTGCGAATGACCGCCACGGTTTCGGATTCATACGGATGCCCGAGGTGGGCCAGGATCATCGTCACTTCGGGAAATCGGCGGGCCACCGCGTCGAGATGGCGCGGAAGCGTGCAATCGATCGGGGCCTTGGCGACAAACGTGGTGCCGGTGTGCAGCAGCACGGGCAATTGATGCCGCGTAGCGTAACGCCAGAGCGGATCGAGCCGTTCATCCTGCGGGTAGAAGTCCGCGTACATCGGCAGCAGCTTGATGCCGCGGAGGCCGAGCCGCTCGTGTCCCTCGCGAAGCTCGTCCTCCCAACCGGGTTGCGTGGGATCGACCGAGAGAAAGCCGATCATGCGGTCGGGCGCCTGAGCGACGTAGTCCGCCACATCGGCGTCGTTCACCCAAATGCCGGACAGCCGCGCTTTGCCGCCGAAGACAATCGTCGTCACGTCTTCGCCTGGCGGCAGATGCTCGACGTACCGGTCGTACGGCGTGAGCAGATCAACCGCGCTAGCGCGCATCCGCCGGGCGTCGGCGATGAATTCGTCGGTGAATGAACCCGGCGGCCAGCAGTGGGCGTGAACATCCACAATCATCGTCGCGCCTCCGCGGGTGTGGGGAGAGAAGCCGTAAGCGGAAACTCTTCAAGCCGCAAGAGCCGCTCGGCATTGTCGTGCAGGACAAGTTCCAGATCGTCCGGCTCTAAACCAGCTTCTAGCACGTTGTCGATTCGCTCCGGCAGCAGCCGCCAACCGGCGGCGCCGAAATCCGATCCGAAAATGACTTTCTCAGCGCCGCCCAAGGTCACCAGGTGCAACAGGTCGCCGGGCCTTGGGCCGCAATAGCAGCCGTAAAGATTCGGGAGGTCGCGGATCAATTGCGCCGCCGGATCAACATAGTCGGCTGAGCCCGCGTGCCCCAGCACGATCGTCGTGTTAGGCGACCACCGCGCCAGCTCCGCGACCTGAAACGTCGTGGAGTAGGGCGGCGTGCCGTCGTGCAGCAGAATGGGAACGTTTCGAGCCGCCGACACGTGCAGGATGTCCATCATCGTGTCGCGGAGCATGCTGGAGGCGAAGGCTTGCAGCCAGGGATGGAATTTCACGCCGCGAAACCGCGTGTTCGCAAGGCGCCGCTCGAGTTCGTCCACCGCGGCGCGGCCCAGTTTGGGATCAACGGTGACGAACGGAATCAGCCGGTCGGGGAACTCGTTGGCACGCTGGAGCAGGGCCTCGTTGTGCGCGACGCAATCTTCATAGAATCCCATGATCGTGAAGACGCAGGCGGCTTCCACCTCGCTACGGTCGAGGTTGCGCACCACGTCCGCCGGCGAGTCGCACTTCACGTGCAACCACCGCTCATCCAGATGTGCGTGAAAGTCGATGATTCTTGTCATCTGCGTCTGAAAAGCGCCTAGCAGCGAAAAATCCTGGCCGCGTTTCCGTAGTAGACCGCTTCTTGCGCCGCCGGGCTGAGATCGAGCCGGTCCAGCGTGCGAAAGTTCACC
>JAICUM010000571.1 GCA_025935855.1 Pirellulales bacterium
CGTATCGAAGGATCAGGACCTGCTCGAGCTGGAAACCGACAAGGCCACCATGCCGGTCCCCAGCCCACAGGCCGGCAAGATCACGAAGATCCTGATCTCCGAAGGCCAGACGGTCCCCGTCGGCGCCGCGATCTTCGAAATCGAACCCGAAGGAGCCGCGGGCAATGGCGCGGCCGAAGCCAAGCAGAAGCCCGCGCCGCAAAAGGCCGCGCCAAAAGAAAAGGCCGCTGCGGACGAAACCGCGGCCGTCGTCGAGCAGCAAAAGGAGCCGGAACCCGCGCCAGCCAAAGCTTCCGCGAAACCCGCCAAAAAATCGCCGCCGCCTCCGCCGGAGCCCGGCGTCCCCGTGGTGGTTGAAGAGGACGACGAGGCCGGCGTCGAAGAAGCTCCCGCCGCGCCCGCGAAATCCGCTCCCAAAAAGAAAGCCGCCGCCAAGCCCGCCATCGCCGAAGGCGACGTTCCCGGCGACGGACACGCCTCGGCCGCCGCGGGCCCAGCCGTGCGCCGCCTGGCGCGCCAACTGGGCGTCGATCTCCGCCGCGTCCGCCCCTCCAGCGAGAGTGGCCGCATCACCGAGGACGACCTCCGCAGTTACGTCCGCAAGATGCAGGTCGAAGCTGAAGCAAAGTCGGTCAAAGGCCCCACGCCTCCCGGCTCACCGGACAGCGACGCCTGGGGCGGCGTCCGCCGCGAAAAGATGTCGCGCATGCGGCAGACCATCGCCCGCAACATGGTGCAGTCATACACCACCATCCCGCAACTCACCAACTTCGACGACGTCGACGTCACCGAGCTGGAACACCTCCGCAAGGAAAGTCAGAAAGATTACGACGCCCAAGGCATCAAGCTCACCACCATGCCGTTTCTGGTGAAGGCAGTCGCCGTGGGCCTTCGGCATCACCCCATCGTCAATGCGTCCGTCGGCGAGGACGGCACGGAGATCATCTACAAAGAGTACGTGAACGTCGGCATCGCGGTCGACACCGAGAAGGGCCTCGTCGTCCCCGTGCTGCGCGACGCCGATCGCAAGAACATCCCGCAAATCGCGGCAGACGTCATCCGCCTCGCCGAACTGGCCCGCACCGGCAAATTCACCGTCGACGACCTCCGCGGCGGCACGTTCTCCATCTCCAACCTCGGCGCCATCGGCGGCACGTACTCGACCCCGATCATCAACCCGCCCGAAGCCGCCATCCTGCTCATCGGCCGCAGCCGCACCATGCCGCAATACATCGACGGCTCCTTCCAGCCGCGGCTGATGATGCCGCTGTCGATCACCTACGACCACCGCATCGTCGATGGCGCCGCCGCGGCACGGTTCCTCAACGACGTGAAGGGCTACTTGGCTAATCCCGGCCGGCTGCTGTTGGCGCCGTGACTAAGCCGAAAGCAAAGCCTTCAATTACAATCCGCATTTAGCATCCGAAAAGCCAAGATGGTATGGTGGAGAGATGGACGCTAAAGATCTGGGCCAACTGATTTCCAGCGCAAAGGCGCTGTACGAAAAAAAACTGAGGGCAACACTTGAAGCGTCTCACCTACACGATTTTGTCGCCATTGAGCCTGTCTCTGGCGACTACTTCCTCGGCAAGACGATTAGCCAGGCCATGAGCGCTGCTCGACGTACTCATCCGGATCGTCCCTCGTATGCCATCCGGGTCGGCCACGAGGCGGCGTTGCACTTTGGCGCCAGCTTCCGATGATTGGAGAAGTCGATGCCGCGGGACGAGCGCTATTGGACTTGGCGTTGAAGCCCGCTCCAGATGCCGATGACCAGATCATAAGGGCATGGATCGATACCGGTTTTACGGGCGATCTAGTTCTGCCGCTTTCGGTTATCGAACAAATGGCTTTGCCATTTATGGGCGCCGCCGAAGCCATTCTGGCAGATGGCTCGAAGGTCAATTTGAACGTCTACGTTTGTTACATTCAATGGTTTAACGACCTTATAGAATTGGAGGTTGTCGCCAACGAAGGTGATTGCCCCTTGCTGGGCATCGGTCTGCTGCAAGAACGCGACCTGCAAATCAATTTCCGATCGAAGGTTATCACTGTAACCTGACTCGCCATTCTGCGCCAGTTGCTGCCCGGCCACACGGTCGAAGTCGCCTGACAGCCTTTGCGTCCTCTGCGATTTTCTGTTCAATGGATCGCATTTTCCCGCACAGAAGATCGCAGTCCAAGTGCCATTCGAGGCTCGCCAACGTCTTATAATCGTTAAACGCTATGGCCCTTCGGAGAAACGCTGTAATGATTCGCTCGCTGCTCACGCTTGGGCTACTCCTCCTTGTAGCGCGGTCCGCGGACGCTCAGCGGGGCAACTATCCGCCGAAGATCGACGATGCGCACGCCCACGTTTACAAAAAGGCTGGCAATGTCGAGCTGAATCTTTACGTCGTTCAGCCGAAAGGAATTGAAAACGACAAGCCCCGCCCCGCCATTGTCTTCTTCTTCGGCGGCGGTTGGGCCAATGGCTCGCCGGAGCAATTCGCGCCGCACGCCCGGTACCTCGCCTCGCGCGGCATGGTGGCCATCCTAGCCGACTACCGCGTCTCCAGTCGCCATCAGGTGAAGGTCGTTGACTGCGTTCGCGACGCCAAGTCGGCCGTCCGCTGGGTCCGCGCCCACGCGAAAGAGCTCGGCGTCGATCCAAATCGCATCGCCGCCGCCGGCGGTTCGGCTGGCGGCCATCTCGCGGCCGCCACCGCAACCATTTCCGGATTCGACGAGCCCAGCGAAGACGCGGCCGTGAGCTCGCGCCCCAACGCGCTCGTTCTCTTCAACCCGGTTCTCTCCTTCGATCCCAGCACTGTGGATCCGAGTGGGCCGCGCATCGCTAATTTCAATCCAGCGCGACTCGGCGTCGAACCTAAGCAGCTTTCGCCCGCCGACCACGTCGACGCCAAGACGCCCCCCACGCTGCTGATGGCCGGCTCGAAAGACTTCCTGCTCGGCGGCGATCGGCAGTTCGCCGCAAGAATGAAAGCCGCCGGCGCTCGCTGCGACTTCGATCTCTACGCAGACCGCACCCACGGCTTCTTCAACTACAGGAAAGCCGCGACCCCCGACTTCATCAAAACAACCGAGTCGATGGACCGGTTCCTGACATCGCTTGGCTATCTCAAAGGCGAGCCGAGCGTGGAGAGGTTCTTCTCGCCAACGTCGAGCAAAAACCAATGAGCCAG
>JAICUM010000131.1 GCA_025935855.1 Pirellulales bacterium
ACCATCGTCGGCCGGGCCGATCGCGAGCGGCTGAAGTACTACTACAGCGCGGCCAACGTGTTCATTTCGACGCCCTGGTATGAGCCGTTTGGCATCACGCCGCTGGAGGCGATGGCCTGCGCGACCCCGGTCGTCGGGTCGAACGTCGGCGGCATTAAGTACTCGGTAGCTCATGAGCAGACCGGCTATCTCGTGCCGCCGCACGATCCGAATGCCATCGCGGCCTGCACGGCGCGGCTGCTGAAGGGCCCCGAATTGTGCCGGCAAATGGGCCATCAGGCGCTGGCCCGCGTGCGGTCGATGTTCACGTGGGAAAGCGTGGCCGAATCGGTCGAAGCCGTGTATCACGCGGTGCTCGATCGTCGGCCGGCGAGGAAACGCAGCCGAAGAGCCGTGCCCGGCACCGCGACTACGAAAGCGCTCGCGCTTGCGGCATCGGAGACAAACTGAAGCCATGACCAGTCGCCCGGCTATTTTTCTGGACAAGGATGGAACGCTCGTGCGCGACGTTCCCTACAACGTCGATCCGGCGCTGATCGAGCTTGGCCCGGGCGCCGATGTGGCGCTGCCGCGGCTGGCGCGGCGGGGCTACGAGCTGGTCGTCGTGTCGAACCAGTCGGGAATTGCCCGCGGGTATTTCGAGGAGTCGGCGATGCGGCAGGTCGAAGAACGCCTTCGCAAGTTGCTCCATGAAATTGGCGTGCCTTTGGCGGGTTTTTACTACTGTCCGCACTTGGTGGATGGCAGCGTGCCGCAATATGCCGTCGCGTGCAAATGTCGAAAGCCCAAGCCGGGATTGCTGGTTCAAGCGGCTCGCGACTTGGACCTCGACCTCGCCGCCTCGTGGATGATCGGCGACATTCTGGATGACGTGGAAGCGGGGCATCGAGCAGGCTGCCGATCGATCCTACTGCTGAACGGCGGCGAGACCGTGTGGGATGTTTCCGACGAGCGGCTGCCCGATGCGGTGGCGAAGGATTTAACCGGCGCTGCTGACCGAATTATTGCTGCCACACGTTCCGCCGCGCGGCCGCCGCGTATTAAGGGGGTCGCCGTCAATGTTTGATCCACACTCGATCGTGGAAACGTTTAGCGAGCTGCGCGCCGTAGTTGTCGGCGAGGCGATGCTCGATCGGTACTCGTCCGGCCTTGGCAAGCGAATTTGTCCCGAGGCGCCGGTGCCGGTGGTCGATGGTTGCTCGACGGTGAATTTCGCCGGCGGGGCCGCGAACACGGCGATCAACGTGGCGTCGCTCGGGGCGCGTGTCAGCTTGCTGTCGGTCGTCGGCGATGACAATGAAGGGCAGTTGCTCAGCGGGATTCTTCGCCGGCACGAGGTCGAGTGCCGCCATCTACAAGCGACGCCGCTGCGGCAGACGCTCGCGAAGCACCGCATTTTCGCCGGCGAGCAGATGATGCTGCGGTTCGACCAGGGAACGACGACTCCGCTCAGCGGCGCGATCGAAGACCGGCTGCTTGCGGAGCTTGAGGCCGCCATGGACGACGTCGATTTGGTCGTGCTGTCCGACTACGCCTACGGCATCATCACCGAACGGGTGATCGAACTGCTTCGCCACCGGCGCGGCGCCCGCCCAGTCGTGGTGGCTGATTCCCGCCGGCTGCGGCAGCTTCGCACGATCACGCCGACGGCGGTAAAGCCAAACTTTGCTGAAGCCGTCGAGTTGCTCGGCGCCGGCGCCATCGCGGCGAACGACCGGGCGGAGTTCGTCATCGCCAATCAGCAGGAAATGCTGCGTCGAACCGGAGCGCACTTCGCCGCCGTGACGCTGGATCGCGACGGCGCCGTCGTGCTCGGCCGCAATGCCTCGCCGCATCGGACGACCGCTCGGCCGTGTCCACACAGCCAGTGCGCCGGGGCGGGGGACACGTATCTGGCAGCTCTCGGATTGGCGCTGGCGGCTGGCGCTGAAACGCCGGATGCCGCCGACATCGCGGCCGCCGCGGCCAATGTCGTCGCCCACAAGCCGCATACGTCGACCTGCACTGCGGGCGAACTGCTTGCCGAACTTCAAGGAGGCCTCAGCCCCGGTGATCTCGCGGGGCTCTCCGCGCAGATGGAGCGCTATCGCCGAGCCGGCCGCCGCATCGTGCTCACCAACGGCTGCTTCGACATCCTGCATCACGGGCACGTGACCTACTTGCAGCGTGCCAAAGCGCTGGGCGATGTGCTGGTGGTGGGCGTCAACTCGGACGAAAGCATCCGCAAGCTCAAAGGGTCCGATCGGCCGATCAACGGTTTGGAGGACCGGCTCGGCGTCCTCGGCGGTCTGAGCTGCATCGACCACCTCGCCAGCTTCGAGGAAACCACGCCCGACCGGCTGATTCGCGCCGTGCGGCCCGATGTGTTTGTGAAGGGCGGCGACTACACGCGGGCCACGCTGCCCGAGGCGGAATTGATTGAAGAGCTAGGCGGGCGGGTCGTGATTCTGCCCTTTGTTGCGAACCATTCGACCAGCGGCATCGTGGCGCGCATTCGTCAGGCGCCGGCGCCGCCGCTGGTCCTCGATGGAATAGGGAAACCGAATTATGCCTTGCGTGAGCTGGGCCGACGCGCGCCGAGTGCTGTGCGTTAGGCTCGACGCCTTGGGCGACGTGGTGATGACCGAGCCGGCGCTGCGTGCCGTCAAGCAGGCGGCGCCGAGGCGGCGCGTGACGTTGCTCACCTCGCCGTCCGGAGCGGAAGCGGGGCCGCTGCTCGTCGGCGTGGACGAGGTGCTCACCTACGACGCGCCGTGGATGAAGGCGACGACGCCGCGTGAGAATGTGCTTGACGACGAGAGGTTCATCGCCCAGTTGCGCCGCATGCGGTTCGACGCGGCTGTCATCTTTACCGTGTACAGCCAGAACCCACTGCCAGCCGCGATGCTGTGCTATCTCGCCGGGATCCCACTGCGCATGGCCCACTGCCGCGAGAATCCGTACCAACTGCTGACGCACTGGGTGCGCGAAACCGAGCCGGAGAACGGCGTTCGCCATGAGGTGCAGCGGCAGCTCGATCTGGCGGCGGAAGCCGGCGGCCGCTTGGACGACAGCCGCATCAAGCTTCGCGTGCGGGCGGCGGACATCGCCCTGGCGCTGCTGCAATTGAAAACCGCCGGGGTGGATTTGGCGGCGCCGTGGATCGTGGTTCACCCGGGCGCCAGCGCGGCGTCGCGGCGATGGCCGCCGGAGTTTTTCGCGGAAGGGGTCGTAGAGCTTTGCCGTGGAGCGGGCTTGCATATCGTGTTCACCGGCGGGGCAGGGGAGTGCTCGCTGATCGAGGACATTCAAGGGCAGATGTCGTGTGACTCGTTCAACCTGGCGGGCAAGCTGAACGTGCCGCAACTCGCGGCGCTCTTATCGCAGGCGCCGCTGCTTTTGGCGAACAACACCGGGCCGGTCCATCTGGCGGCCGGCGTGGGAACGCCGGTGGTTGATCTGTACGCGCTCACCAATCCGCAGCATACGCCGTGGCGGATACCGTCCCGCGTCCTGTCGTTCGACGTGCCGTGCAAGAACTGCTACCGCAGCGTGTGCCCCGAGGGCCACCACGCTTGTTTGCGCAACGTGAGTCGCAGAGAAGTGGTGGCCGCGGTGCTCGACCTGCTTGAGACCACGGTCGAGCTACGGCGTTCCAAACGAGTCGCGTGTTAACGCTCCAACAATCGTTCGTGGAAAGAACACCAGCCATGTATACCCTCGGCATCAATGCGGCGTATCACGATCCGGCGGCTTGCCTGGTGCGCGACGGCGAAGTCATCGCGGCGGCCGAGGACGAACGCTTCACGCACATCAAGCACGGCAAGCGGCCGGTGCCGTTCTCGACGTGGGAACTGCCGTTTCACGCGATCGAGTACTGCCTCTGTGAGGCGGACATTCGCCTGGCGGACGTCGATCACGTGGCCTACTCCTACGACCCGTACATGTTGCTCGGCTCGCGGAGCACTCAGCGCGAGATCTCGCTGCCGCTGGAGCCGAGCGCCCATCCTGTTCCGGAGGAGTGGGAAGCGGCGTGGGATCCGCTGTTCCTGTGCTCGATCGCCAACGCGCCTCGCCACCTGCGCGACGGGGCGCCGCATCACCTGGCGGCTAGGTTCTGCCTGAACGGCCAGCCCGAGCAGCATCGGTGGCACTTCGTGAAGCACCACCTGGCTCACGCGGCGAGCGCCTACCTGCCGTCGCCCTTCAAGACCGCCGCCGTGATGATGCTCGACGGCCGCGGCGAGAAAGCGACGACCACCTACGCCATCGGCCAGGAGGTTGAACTCACGACGCTGGGCCAGGTGAACATGCCGCATTCCCTCGGGCTACTATACGAGTACGTCACCAGCTACCTCGGCTTTCTGCACTCGTCGGACGAATACAAGGTGATGGCGCTCGCCTCCTACGGCCGGCCGGAGTTCGTGCGGGAGTTTCGCGACATCGTCCGCCTCACCGAAAACGGCAACTACACGATCGAATCGCCGCGGCTGGAAGAACGCTTCGGCCCGGCGCGGCAGCGCGGCGGGCCGCTGGAACAGCGGCACTTTGACATCGCGCATTCGCTGCAAAAGGTGCTCGAGGAAACGGTGCTGGAAATCGCCGATTGGCTGCACCAGGCTTCCGGCGAGAGCGACTTGTGCATGGCCGGTGGCGTGGCGCTGAACTGCGTGATGAACGCCCGGGTGCGGGACCGCGGGCCGTTTAAGCGCGTGTGGGTGCAGCCGGCCGCCGGCGACGCGGGAACGGCGCTTGGCGCCGCCATGTGGATCGACGCCCAGGAGCGCGGCGGCCGTAGCGGCTATCGCATGGATCACGCCTTTTTGGGACCTGAATTCAGCGAGAACGAGATCGAGCAATTCCTCGCCTGGTCCAAGCTGCCGTATCGGCGCTGCGAGAACGTCGCCGAAGAAGCCGCGGCATTACTCGTTGAGGACAAAGTGATCGGTTGGTTCCAGGGGCGGATAGAATTCGGTCCGCGCGCACTTGGCGCCCGATCCATCATCGCCTCGCCGCTACACGCCTCGATGCAGGCGAAGCTGAACGAGATCAAGGACCGCGAAGACTTTCGGCCGGTGGCGCCGGTGGTTTTGGAGGAGGAAGCCGGCAAGTGGTTCTGTAGCTGCGGCGTCTCGCCATTCATGCTGTTCGTGTTCGACGTCGAGCCGGACAAGGCCGAGCGGATTCCCGCGGTTCGCCACGTGGACGGCACCGCGCGGGTGCAAACCATCAACCGCGAGCAGAACCCGGCGTACTACGACCTGCTCAAGGCGTTTCAGCGTCGCACCGGCGTGCCCGTGCTGGTGAACACGTCGTTCAACACGCGCGGCGAGCCGATCGTCTGCACGCCGCGCGACGCGGTGGAAAGCTTCTGGACGTCGCCGCTGGACGCGCTCGTGATCGGGCCGTTCATTCTCGAGAAAGGAGCGGCGTAGGTGGGCGTCCCGGCGTCGATTGTCGTTCCGACTTATCGCCGGAATGATCTTCTGCGCCGATGCCTGGAAACGCTAGCGTCGCAAGATTTCGAGCCGTCGGGATACGAAATCCTCATTGCCGATGACGCCGGTGACGAGCGCACGGCGGAACTCGTCGAACAGCTTTCGCACCCGGCGGCCTGCTCCATTCGTTATGTCCGCGTCGGACCGGCGCACGGGCCGGCAGCGGCGAGAAACGCCGGCTGGCGGGCGGCCAGCGGCAGCATCATCGCGTTCACCGACGACGATTGTTTGCCCAATGTGAATTGGCTGCGCGAGGGCGTCGCGGCCCTGGAAAGCGCCGGCGCCGCGGCCACGGCAGGCCAGGTCATCGTACCGCTCCCGGACCAGCCGACGGACTATGAACGCGATTGTGCCGGCCTCAGCCGCGGCGAATTCGTCACCGCGAACTGCTTCTGCCGCCGCGAGGCATTAGAAGCCGTCGGCGGCTTCGACGAGCGCTTCAAGGCCGCATGGCGCGAAGACAGCGACCTGCAGTTCACGCTGCTGGAACACGGCTACCAGATCGTGCAAACCCCAGTGGCTGTCGTCATCCACCCCGTGCGGCCCGCTCGCTGGGGCGTGAGCCTGAAGCAGCAGAAAAAAACGGCGTACAACGCCCTGCTCTACCGCAAGCACCGCGAGCTGTACCAATCGCGGATCGAGCCGACGCCGCGCGGCTATTACGCGATTGCCGCTTCCTTGCTGGGCGTGGCCGCCAGCGTCGCTGCGAGCTCGTTGCCTCTGGCCGCGATTTCCGCCGCCGCTTGGACGGCACTGACGGCCCATTTCTGCCGCCGGCGTCTGCGCGGCACGTCGCTCGCGCCCATGCACATCGCCGAGATGGCGGTCACCTCCGCGATCATTCCGCCGCTGTCGCTGTACTGGCATTGCCGCGGCATGCTCGCCCATCGCGTGTGGTTCCAATAGGGAAGTCGAGGCCGCCGGTGCAACTGCCGTCCTATCTGCAACTCGAACCGGTCGGCCAGTGCAACCTGCGCTGCCAGATGTGCCCCATCCAGTACCGCACGGACGCGCCGGCCAACGGCGCCCCGGCTTTCATGCCCTTCGAGCGGTTTCAGCAGATCGTTGACCAGTTCCCGCGCCTGGAGCATTTGCACCTTCAAGGCATGGGCGAACCAATGCTCCATCCGCGGTTCTTCGACATGGTCGAGTATGCGGTGAGCCACGGCGTGCGCGTGACGACGAACACGAACCTCACGGTGCTCAGCCCGCGGCGCGCCGAGCGATGCGTCTCCAGCGGCCTCGACATCTTGTACGTCTCGATCGACGCTGCAAGCCCCCAGGCATACGCCCGCATCCGCGTCGGCAGTCGCCTGGAGCGCGTCGAGCGGAATTTCGGTTTCCTGCGCGAAGCGCGCGAGCAAGCCGGCGCCGACCATCCAACGCTCAAGGTGGTAATGGTTGTCATGCGTCAAAACCTCGCCGAGCTGCCGAAGCTGGTGCGAATGGCCGCCCGCTGGGGCTGCTCGGCGCTCTCCGCGCAGCACCTGTGCCACGACTTCGGCGAAAGCACGCTGCCAGCGCAGTACCAGTCGATGCGCGATTTCATCACCGACCAGACGCTGGTGACGGAAGATTCGCGGCTGGTGGCAGAGCACTTCGACGCCGCGCGCGAAGCTGCGGCCGAGGCGGGCGTCGATCTTCGACTGCCGCGCATCGAAGCAAAAGAACATGCCCCCGGCACTCCCGGCCGGAAGCGCTGCAACTGGCCCTGGACCGGCGCCTGTGTCAGCTACCAGGGTTACTCCATGCCCTGCTGTATGATCTCGACGCCGGACCGGCTCGCGTTCGGCAACATGGCCGAGCGCCCGGTGGCTGAGGTGTGGAACTCAAGGGAGTACGAAAACTTCCGAGCCCGGCTTTCGTCTTCCTCGCCGCCCGAGGTGTGCGGTTCGTGCTCGATTTATAAGGGAATTTTTTGACGCCGTTTTCTTGTTCGGCGGTTAGACACTCCGTAAACTTGTCGCAGTGGACGCCAGTTCATTCGCGCCCAGTAGGTCCCGCTTGCCGAGCGGGACCTTGGCGGTACGAATCGCCCAAGGTTTTCGGTAAGGTCCCTTCCGGCAGAAGGGACCTACTTGCGTCCGCCTAAGAGCGCACGGAACGAGGGAAGTCGCGGCGTTGGCAGAGCAGGCTGCTCGCAGGCCGACACGCCCATCTTGAATTCGCGAGCTCTTCGCGTTTTTGCCCTTTTTTACTAATCGCCGCATTTGCACGGCCTGCGCTCCCGGTGCGCGCCTTCAGCGTGCGTCGGCCGGCTGGGTCGCGGGCTTGCGGCGGACTCGCCGAAAAACGATTTGAACGCGCTCACCACACCTTCAAACAAGCGACAAGCCGCAAGCTCGCCGTGCGCGCCGCCGACGACTGTTGACCCGCCTGCGGGCGGCGCTTACATTTCGCCGCTTGCGAATTATTCGCAGGGACGAATTCTGCACGGATGTGAGCCGAGCATGGATGCGAAACAGTGGCGCCAATGTGTGCGCCTGTCGGTGACCGAGGGCGCCCTGGCCACGGCCATGGGCACGCTGATGTCCGGCGTGGTGCTGACTGGTTTTGCCCTGTCGCTGGGCGCCAGCCGGGCGGCGGTGGGCGTGCTCGCGGCGCTGCCTTCCTTGGCGAATGTCGCGCAGCTTCTCGGCGCCCGTTGGCTGAACGCCGGCGTCGATCGCAAGCGGTTCTGCGTGGGCACGCTGGCCGCGAGCCGCGCGCTGTGGATTGCCGTCGCGGCGGTTCCGCTGATCGCCGCGTTTCATGCGACGCTCGCCGTGGCGACGCTCATCGCGCTGGTGGCCGCGTCGAGCGTGCTCTCCTCGCTCGGCGGCGTGGCGTGGCTGTCATGGATTCGCGATCTCGTGCCGACGGAAAAGCGGCTCGGGTTCCTCGCGCTGCGGAATCAGTTCGACACGGCGCTCGCGCTCACGCTGAGCGTGGCCGGCGCTGCGTTCATTGACTGGTATCAAGCTGGCGATGCGGCTTCGACCGGCGGATTCGTATGGGTACTGCTCGTGGCGATGGCCTGCGGGCTGATCGGAATTCCGATTCTGAACCGGATGCACCACCCGGCCGCCGCGCCTGTCAAACGCCATGCGCCGCCGTCCCGTTCGACGGGCGCCAGCCCTTCGTTGCCGCGCGATGAGTCGAACTTCCGGAAACTGGTGGTCTTTTACGTCTGCTGGAACCTCGCGTCGAACCTGGCGGCGCCGTTCTTCGCCGTGTTCATGCTGCAGCGACTCTCACTCCCCTTCTGGAAGATCACCGCCCTGCAAGCGCTGTTCGGCATCGCCGCCCTCGCGGCGAACGCCTTCTGGACGCGGCTCGGCAGCCGCCTCGGCACGCGGCCAGTCGTCTTCATCGCGACGGCCTGCGACGCGTTCTATCCGCTCTGCTGGCTGTTCATCACGCCCGAGAACGCCTGGCTACTGCCGCTGCTGTTCCTGTTCGGCGCGTTCAACACGCCGCTGGCCGTCGGCGCGCCCACGTTGGTCATGCGGCTGGCGCCGGACGAAAAGGCGTCCTCGTATCTGGCGACGTTCAACGCGGTGATTGGCGTGGTCATGGGCGCGGCGGCGATGCTCGGCGGCGTGCTGGCCGGCCTGGCCACTTCGCCGACGATCAACGTCGGCGTCACAGCCATCGGCGGTCTGGAACTAATCTTCCTGCTGTCCTTCGCCGGACGCTTGGGCAGCCTCTGGCTGTTGGCCAAGGTCCAGGAGCCTGGCGAACTGCGGATTCGCGGCGTCCTGCGAGCCGCCGTTTCGCGGGCGCTCAAGCAGCCGCAAGTCGTCCTGCGGCCGAGCGAGCCCGCGATCTTCCAAGACGCGACCCCGTCATTCGACACCGCGGCGTAGCCGCTCCTCAGGGTGCCACTGGCATTTTGCCAGTGAGAAGTGCCGAGCGAGTACCCAATTCAGCACTGGCAAAATGCCAGTGGCACACTGTTGGAACGGAATTCTGACCAACAGTAGAGCGGCCGCTACGCCAAACAAAATGCGCTCTAATCGCGAGTCCAGCGGTAAACGCCCCACTGGCCGTCGCATTCATCCACGCCGACTTCAATAGTGCTAAGCGAATCGGTCGCATCGCCCAACGATTCCTGCAGCTCGTCGGCGATGTATTTGGCGAGCAGCTCCGCTGTCGTGTTCGCCACCGGCAGCAGCACGCAGTCCGCCCGCGGAAACGTCCACCGCCGCTCGCCATGCTGGGCGACCACCTCGCTGGCCTGACCATCGACCGTCTCGGCAACATGGATCGTCGGATGCTCGGTCGGCAACAACACGCGATGGTCGAGCGAATCGACAATTTTCTGCAAAGCATCGCGGAGCTGAATGAAATCAATGACGTACTGATTTTCATCCAGCGGCCCTTGGACCTCCGCGTAAACGGGAGAATTATGGCCGTGCAGCGGCTCGCAGATGTCGCCGCCGTAGGTGATGAAATGAGCGGCGCTGAAGACAAGCCGCTCTTTGTGGATTCGGACGTGGTAAGCGTCTGACATGGAATAGTGCGGCCGAAGTGGCGAAGGAATGGTCTGTTAATAGAACCGCACCGGCCAGTTTAGCCGCCGATCGCGCAGCAGCACAAACAGTGCGGCTGCAATGAGGTCGGCGCTCGTGCCTGGATTACGGCAGTTGCCATCGGCGCGGAGATAAAAATCCAGGTCGGCGCACGCCACGGCAAACGTTTCCGACCCATGTTGTAATTGATCCAGAACCGACGCCGCGCGCTGTGAAACCTCGTTAGCCGCCGCCAACCCGCTCTTGCGGGCGATCAGCGAGTCGGCATGCTTCGCCAGCAATTCGAGGTAGCTGCGAACGATGGCCTCCCCCAGCGGCAATTCAGCCGCATGCCCTGCAATTCGCTCCGCCGTCCAGAATACCTCGGCGAATCCATTGGTGAACTGCCGGGCG
>JAICUM010000048.1 GCA_025935855.1 Pirellulales bacterium
CCTGCAGCATTTCGCTTTTCGGTTCGCCCGGCCCCGCCGAATTCCACTTCGCGTCGTCGGGGCTTGGAGAAGCAGTCGCGGGCGCTAAATCCTTGGAAAGCTCGCCGATTATTCGTTCAAGGTCACGCGCTTTTTGAGCGTTTTCCGGGCTGTTTTGCTCCCTCAACAAAAGTACCTGGGCCTGCAGCTGATGGAGCATCTGCAGCTTCTGGCTCGAGTCAGGCGCCGGCTTTTCTTCTGCCGACTTGAGTTGCCTGCCTGCGACGAAGACAACGAGCAACGCGCCAAAAAGCACCGCTTTCGAATCCCGCATGAACGAAGTGAATCTCATCGTTAACCTCCGTCTTGGCCGGCCCGGCCGGCGTTCAGGGTAAGCTCGCGGCGCCAACGGCGCTCCGCGGTTGTCGTCGGATAGACTTTAACAATTGAAACCTGGGCGTCGTCACTCGCCATCGGCACGGCGATCGCATCGCCAGTGCTCACAAACGTCGCAGCGCTCATCATCCCCCTCCCTCGAAGGGAGGGGCTAGGGGAGGGATTCACGACGCTGCGATCGACGCCGGACGATTGAACCAAGGCCGGCTTCGATCTTCCTTCCGCCGCCCCCTCTCTTTTAGCGCGTGGACTGCGCGGCCACAGTCCCATTCCCGCGAGCGTCGCCGCAACCGCCAAGCCGGCCAGCGCTCGACGCTTCATTTGGCGGCGCCTGAGCTTTCCGATCGCGGACTTGGCGCCAATCAGCACGCGGTTCGGCGCCCGCTCCAACTCCACGGCGTCGCTGGACCGTAGCAGTCCGTCGATCCACTGCTGCGAATCACTTTCGTCTTCGCCTTTTGCGGCCGAATTAGGAATGCGGTCGTCGCTCATTCTGATTTCGTTCGCGTTCCACATATGTCCGCGTAAATATCCTTGAGTTTGCTGCGCATCGCCTGCCGCGCCAGCGACAGGCTCGACTTCACCGCCGCCGCCGAAATGTCCAGCACCGCCGCCGCGTCGTCGAGCGAAAGCTGCTCGACCGTCACCAAATGCATCACCTGCCGCTGCCTCGCCGGCAGCTCATCCAGCGCCGCCAGCGCCCGCTGGACGCACTCTCGTTGTTCGGTTCGAAGTTCAATCCCAATTCCCCCGGCGTTGACCGCTTCAGCGGTCAACGGCACGACGTCGCGAGCAGTTCGCAGCCCATCCCGCTGCGCGTTCGTCGCAATCCGCAGCAGCCACACCCGCGCCGCCGCCGGCTCGCGCAGCTTCGCCCGGTGCTTCCACCCGCGCAGCAGCGTCTCCTGCGTCACATCCTCCGCCTGTTGCACGTTTCGTGTAAGCCGCAAGGCATACCGATAGACGGCGTCCGCATGGCTAGCGACGAAGTCGTCCACCGGGTGTTGCCCCCTCGTTCCCTGCACGCTCGCGTCGCTCGCTGACGAGCCAACCGCCATGCGTGCTACCAGTGAAAGACGGGTGATAGGGGAAGGAGTCAAGGAAATTCCGCAGCGAATCGGCGCCCCACGCTAGCGCGGCCAAAAAAGAGAGTTGAAACGAGCCGAGAAATACTGTATAAATGAACACATAATCTACGACTCTGCCCGTCCGTTTGCGGCTTAGCGGCGGATGGCTGAGCCCACGTTCTTTGAAAACTCGCTTAGTGTTCCGACATGGCTAAGCCAGCCACGCGCTCGCGCTGCGCGCTGAGTTCATTCTGTCGCGACAATTCCTTAATTGTCGTGCCGAAACCAAACCTAACTTGTTGCTGCATAAAGGCTAAGAATTATGTCGCCAAAAATACGCTTCGGCCCGTTCGCGACAGTATTCGACGCTTTGTCGTCTTACGAGGATCGCCATTTTATGCCGTTTGCCTAGCCGCACAAATCGCCGCCGGCGGCAGCCTTTCCTCAAGCGAACAACTCCCGCAGGTCGAACGTGAAGAGGAGGGTTCTTCTCGTTTCAGCTTATCCGCACGCCTATGTCCACCGGCGCTCCATCGCGAACCGTCCCGCGCGGCACGTTCGCCCGCTTGCAGAACTCCATCGCCGACGTCGGCGAGCTGACGCTGCAAGTCGTCGGCGGCCTCGGCGACATCACGCTCTTCGCCTGGCGAATGCTGGCCTGGCTGTTCACCCGGCTGCCGCGCCGCGACACGCTGGTCGCGAACATGTACACCATCGGCGTGCAGAGCCTGCCGGTGGTCGCGGTGATCGGCACGTTCACCGGCATGGTCCTCGCCGTGCAGTCGTACAATCAATTCCGTGCGTTCGGACTGGAAACCCAGCTCGGCGGCGTCATCGATAAATCTATGTTCCGCGAGCTAGGGCCCGTACTCGCCGCCACCATGCTCGCCGGCCGCGTCGGCAGCGCCATGGCGGCCGAGCTCGGCACGATGCGCGTCACCGAGCAGATCGACGCCCTCTCGGCAATGGGCGCCAACCCGGTGCAGTACCTCGTCGTGCCGCGGTTTCTGAGCTGCCTGCTCTTGATCCCGTCGCTCACAGTCATGGCGATGTTCATGGGCGTCGCCGGCGGCTACTTCTACTGCGTGTCGATCATCGGCATCGACTCGCACCACTATCTGACCAACGCCCGCCGCGTCGTCGAAAACTGGGACCTCTTCTACGGAATTGTGAAAAGTTTCTTCTTCGGCGCCAGCATCGGCATCATCAGTTGCTACCGCGGCTTCAATTGCCAGCCGGGCGCCGAGGGCGTCGGCCGCGCCGCCACCACCTCATTCGTCTACTCCTTCGTCATCATCATCATTCTGGACCTGCTCCTAAGCATCATGCTCGACCAAATCTACATGGCCATTTGGGACACAGGACCGACGTTGTTTGGGAGATAAGAGTCGCCAGTAGCCAGTAGCGAGGGGCCAGGGAAAACGACGTCTCTCCCCACTGGCCCCTGACCCCTGGCTACTGGCCCCTGCTTCATGGTTGCCGCCGCGCCGCTCATCGACGTCGAACATCTCAACGTCCGCTTCGGACGGCAGCACGTGCTGCGCGATATTACCCTCTCGGTGCCGCGCGGGCAGACGCTCGCCATCATCGGCGAAAGCGGCTGCGGCAAGACGGTACTCCTCAAGACCATCATCGGACTGATCCCGCCCACCAGCGGCCGCATCGTCTTCGACGGCCGGCCGTTGGCCGACTTGCCCGAGCGCGAAATCTCAGACCTGCGCACCCGCTTCGGTTTCGTGTTCCAAAACGCCGCACTCTTCGACAGCCTTACGGTCTCCGAAAACATTCTCTTTCCGCTCAAACAGCACGACCGCGGCCAGCCAGCCGAACATGAACGGGCCATGGTCGGCCTGCTCACCGAAGTCGGCCTGCCGAAAACGGTGCTCTCAAAACGCCCCGCCGAGCTCTCCGGCGGCATGCGCAAGCGCGTGGGCCTGGCTCGCGCGCTCATCATGCGGCCAGAAGTGGTGCTCTACGACGAGCCGACCACCGGCCTCGACCCGATCATGACCGACGTTATCAACGAGCTGATGATTCGCACGCGTGAGCGCTACGAAGTCACCAGCGTCATCGTCACGCACGACATGACCACCGCTCGCAAGGTGGCCGACCGCGTCGTGATGCTCTACCCGCTCGGCCGTCTCGCGTCCGATGAATCGCAAATCCTGTACGACGGCCCGCCCGAAGGCCTCGACAAGTCGAAGGACCGTCGCGTCACCCAATTCGTCCGCGGCGAAGCCGGCGACCGCATGACCGAACTCAGCGAACAAGGGGAGGAGTAGCGAACCGTCAGCCGTCAGTTCTTCAGCCAGAAAAGATGTCTCACGTTCACTGGCGACTCCTGACTCCTGACTTCTGACTACTCAACATGAACGAACGCACCAAACAATTCCGAGTCGGCTTGGTCGTCCTGTTCACCTTCATGGCGGCCAGCCTGCTCGTCGTGCTACATACCGACTTTCGCCGGCTACCGCTCCATCCGAGCTACCAGGTGAAAATGCTCGTCGATCAAGCGCCGGGCGTTGGCACAAACACGCCCGTCCGCCGCCGCGGCATCCCCATCGGCCGCGTCGCCAGCGTCGAGGACGCCGACAACGGCGCGCTGATCACGCTCGACATCGACCGCGATAAGACGATCAAGAGCAACGAAGCCGGCCGCATCATGACGACGCTCGTCGGCGACGCCACGATCGAGTTCGGCCCCGTTAGCTCGCCCCTCGGCGCCGAGACGGTGAAACCCGGCGAGACGATCAAGGGCATGTACGCCCCGAATCCCATGGATCTCATGGCGAACATGCAGGGCGATCTAAAGCAGACCATCGTGTCGCTTGGCGACGCCGGCCGCGAGGTCGCCGAACTTGCCGACCGCATCAACCAGGTGCTCGGCGAGAACGACATGCAGCGCGTCACGCGGGTGTTGGATTCCATGGATCAGGCGCTCGTCCAATTCAGCACGGTCACCAAGAACCTGAACGACATCGTCGGCGACGAAACTTTCAAAAAGAATCTCAAGGAGGGACTAGGCCAACTGCCCGGCCTGGCCGGCGATGCGCGGGCCATCATGCAGGCGCTGCAAAGCGTCGCCAACTCAGCTGACGAGAACCTGAAGAACCTGCAGGGCCTCACCGGCCCCTTGGGAAACCGCGGCACGGCCATCGTCGGCTCGCTGGAACATGCCGTGCGAAACCTTGAAGATCTGCTCGGCCAGGTCGCGACGCTCAGCCGCAATGTGAATAACAGCGAAGGCACGATCGGCCTGTTGATTCGCGATCGCCAGGCCTACGATCAGCTACAAGCGACGCTCGTGCAAGCCCAGGCCGCCATCGCCGACGTCCGCAACATCGTCGGCACCGAAAAATTCCGCCGCCGCATCGAGATGATCCTCGACAACGTTTGGGCGCTCACCGACAAGCTACAGCGCGATCCGGCGCGAGTGATTCGCGGAGCCGCGAAGCCAGAAACGCCAATCAATGTGTTTCAACGCTAACCGCCGCTACTGCAGCGCCGGCAGCGGTTCGAGTGATCGGCCACCCGGTGGCAGCACGCCCGCGCCCGTCGAGGGCGGCACAAGCACGCCTGGCGACACCGGTTCAACCGGCGCCATGGTCCCTGGCGGCGGCAGCGTCCCGGGCGCGGAGGTTGTCGGTGGCGCCGTCACCGGCGTTGACCACGGCAGCGCCTGATTCGTCGGCAATGCCGCGCCGGCCTGCGAAGCGACACGTAGCTGCTCGCCGCGGCCGATCAACTGCTCGTTCGGCACAATCACCTGCGGCTGCAGATTGAACGTCACCGTGCGGTAGTCGTTGATCTGGTTCGGCGCCACGTTCTCACTAAAGAAATCAATCGGCGGGATCTCAAACCACGGCGCCGGAATTGGCTGGTTGATCGTAAGCGTCTCAAACCCCGGCTTCACGAGCCGGATTTCACGTGTGCCGTAGTATGTAAAATTGGTGGCACACGGCGTGACGCCTACCGGCTGGTTATCAACGTAGACCGTCGCCCCGGGCGGATTGCTGCGCACAAAAAGCCGCCGCCGCACGCAGCCTGGCAAAAGCAACAGCGCCGCGGCCAATGCCACGCCTGCCCATCCGCCGAGTCGAGGTGTGCGCAGCGAAAAGAAGAGCATGAACGGCCTGGCCGCGAATTGGAGGAGAGATAAGCGGCGAGAGTCTATCCTCCGCCAGCAACCCCCGCCATGCCGATTGCCCGCTGGACCCCTTTCCCCCTACCACTGCTGCACGAGCCAGAAGTACTGGCGGGTTATCGCCAGCCGCTGGACCGCAGTTGCTAGCAAGATTCACCTCTGATTAAGATGCATTTCCCCTCCCATTCGCAGTAAGGCGGCCTGAGCGTGTCGAAACCGACCTCGAAACTTTCTCGCACGGTCGGGGGCTTGCGCTGTGCGGCCGTCAGCGACGTGGGCATGCGGCGTGCCAGCAATCAGGATTCGCTGGCCATCGCGCTGGCCGAAGAGGATCGCGATTGGCGGTCGCGCGGCCATCTGTTCGTCGTGGCCGACGGCATGGGCGCCCACGCGGCGGGGGAGCTCGCCAGCCAGATCGCCACGGACAATATCCCGCACGCCTACCAAAAGCGCCGCGACCTGCCGCCCTGCGAGTCGATCATCGCCGCGGTCCACGACGCGAATACGCGCATCAACACCAAGGGCCAAAACAGCATCGATTTCCACGGCATGGGCACGACGTGCAGTTGCCTCTTGCTGCTGCCGGACGGAGCGATGGCCGCCCATGTCGGCGATAGCCGCGTGTACCGCCTGCGCGGCCACACGATTGAGCAATTGACGTTCGATCACAGCCTGGTGTGGGAGTTGGCCAAAGAAGGCCACGCATCCGAGGACGAGGTCCCCGCCTACATCCCCAAGAACGTAATCACTCGCTCGCTTGGTCCCAACTCAACGGTCAAAGTCGATCTCGAAGGTCCGTTGCCTTTGAAGACAGGCGACCGCTTTCTGCTTTGCAGCGACGGTCTCACCGGCCCGCTCAGCCCGCAACTGATTGGCATGGTGATAGCCTCTTTGCCGCCGGACGACGCGGCCCAAACGCTCGTCGATTTGGCGAATCTGCTCGGCGGCCCGGACAATATTACAGCCATCGTCGTCGAGGTACAGAATCTCGAACGGCTTGGCACGGCGGCAGCAGCTCTCCAGGCCAACACGTTTGACCTCAAACCGGAGCGACCGCAAGCAAGGCTGCGCGGCGATGAAACAATTCTCATCATGGGCGAGCTTTTAAGCAGCGCCGGGTTTGCGTTGGGCGCCATTTGGCAAAACATGGCACTAATGATAGCCGCCGGTTTGACTGCCCTGTTTTTCGTGGTCTTGTGGGCAGCCCGGAAGCTTTCTAGATCGAAAAATGAAGGGAGTGGCGCCTGCCCGCGCGTTCGGGGTCAGCATGGGAAATCGCCATACCGCAGCTACAACGTAGCGCCCAGTGCGCAAAACATCGAGATGCTCAGCGACATCGTTCGCCAGCTCGAAGACCTCGAAGCCCAGCGCTCCTGGCCTTTTGATTGGAAGGGCGTTCACGCCGACCGCCACGCCGCCCACAAGTCCATCGCCGCCGGAGATTACACAGCGGCGGTCGTCGCCTACTCGAGCGCCGTCCGCCGGCTGATGCAAGCAGTCCGCGCCAACCGGCCGGATTCACCGAGCGATTCGGGCATCCAACTGGGCCGGGACTGATCATTGGCCCATCTTCGCACCGGCCGCGGCAAAATCGTCATTCCTGCCGACGCGGTCGATTTGCTACAGTCCCGGCGCCTTGCGCTCATCTTCACGCTGATCGCGGTTTCACTGACGGCTGGCAGCTTCCACCATGCGGATCGTCACCCGCTACATTCTGAAAGAGATGCTCCTGGTCTTCGGGATGTTCCTGAGCGCCATGACGCTGTTTATTTTCTTTGGCTTGATTGCCAAGGAAGCCGTGGACAATGGCCTCAGCCTGGGGCCCATCCTCCGCATCTTGCCCTACATGCTGCCCGAGGCGCTGCAATATACGGTGCCCGGCGCCTTGCTGCTGACCGCAACAAATGTTTTCGGCCGCGTGTCGTCGTCCAACGAAGTCGTTGCCATCAAGTCGCTTGGCATTTCTCCCATGGCGATGATTTGGCCGACCATCATCTTCTCAGGTCTCATCAGTCTCGGCGCCGTGATTCTCAACGATCTTACCGTCTGGGGCCGCAGCGGCGTCGAGCATGTCATCCTCGAATCGCTCGAAGAAATCGCCTACGGCCGGCTCAAATCCTCCGGCAATTACACCAACAGCCGCGTGCACGTCATCGTCCGCCGGCTCGAGGGCCGCAAGCTGATCCAGCCGAAGATCCAGATTACTTCGGCCAGCGGCGGCCCGCCGTCGCTCATCACCGCCGACGCTGCGGAACTGCATGCCGACGCCGATGCGGGCGTGATGACCATCAAGTTGTACAACGCCGACGGAAATCTCAACGGCTGGAACATTTCCCACCCGGGCGAGTTTGTGCGTTCTTTTTCAATGGAAGAATTCACCGGCCGTAAAAGCGGTGAACGTCATCCGACGGCCTTCGCGCTGAGCGAGCTCCCTGCCGCTAAACGAGCGCAAGTGCAATACGTCGAGCGGCTCCAACGCGCGATGGCCGCCGACGCGGGCGCGGCGCTGCTCTTTGGCCGCGTGGAAGATCTCGCTCAATCGCAGTGGCAGCCACGCACAAATGTCGTCACCGGCGCCCAGCGTACGATGTACCGCCTGTATACCGAACCCTGCCGCCGCTGGGCGAACGGCTTCAGTTGCCTGTGTTTCGCGCTGATCGGCGCGCCCATGGCCATCCGCCGAAAAAACGGCGAATTCTGGGGAAGCTTCTTCCTCTGCTTCACGCCGATCCTCGTGGTTTACTATCCGCTATTAGTCGGATGCCTCAGTTGGGCGAAGAACGGCGTCCTGCCGCCGCAGGCCGTTTGGCTCGGCAACATCGTGCTAGCAGCGTGGGGCGTTTGGCTGCTGCGCCGGGTTATCCGGTTCTAAGCGAAGCATCCAGGCTCAATGCTCGTCGCCGTACAAGACTCACAACCGCTACAGCACCCCTTTCAAAAGAGCCAGCTTTCAACGTTGACGCGTCTTACCGATCTTGTCACTATTCGTGTCTCGTTTTTCGGCTGCGGCCACTCGGATTGCTTGGATTTGCTCGCCCATGACCTCCGCCACGATGTCGGCCGTCCCTGCCACGCGTCTCGCTGAACCGCAATTGGGGCCTTGGTCCCGCCTTGCCGCGTACCTGGTTCGTCGCCGGGTGCGCATCACCGTCGCGGCGTTCATCATCATGATGGTCGAAGACGTCGTGACGGGGGTCAAGCCGCACAGCATCTTCACGCCCAGCGACCCGAAATCACTCGCAGGTTGCCTGTTGATCTTCGCCGGATTGGCGATTCGCAGCTGGTCGGCCGGAATCCTGAAGAAAACCCGCGAGCTAACGACCACCGGCCCCTATGCCGTCATCCGCAACCCGCTCTACTTCGGATCGTTCATGATCATGAGCGGCTTTTGTATGTTGATCGACGACGTCGAAAACATTTTCATTGTGCTCGGCCCGATCGCTGGACTCTATTTCCTCCAAGTGCTCCACGAGGAGCGAATCCTTTCCGACCTGTACGGGACGCGCTGGTCCGACTATGTGCGCCGCGTGCCGCGGTTGTTTCCCCGCTCGCTTCCTAAATCGCCGTTCGCCACGTGGGAGCACAGCCAGTGGCTTGGCAGCCGCGAATACCGCGGACTGAGCGCTACGCTGCTCGGTATGCTGGCACTCGAGTTCTGGCGCCTTCACTAGACGACTCAACCGCAGCGGACTGTTCTTGCCCTACTCGGGCCCCGCCCTGTAAACTGCCGCCCCCGCAGCGGTTTCAGGATGAAGCCGCGCTCTCTCGCGCCGAGCCGATTCTAGCGACAAGGAGGTCGCTCACGTGCTCTCGCATTGGCCCATTCGAACGAAGCTCAAACTTGGCCTTGGCCTACTCCTGGTCACGGTGCTTGCCCTCTTTGGCAGCGCTTACTACGGGCTGTACGCCTACCGCGGCCTGGTTCGTACGGTGACGTGGCGTTCGGTGGAGCTGCCGCGGGCGCTCGACGTTCAGATCTCGGTCAGCAATCTGCGAGTCACGCTCACTCAGGCTGAAGAGCGCCGCGAATGGCCGAACTTCGACGACAAACCCGAAACCGACCAGCAGATGGAATGGCTCGGCCGGGAGTTTCGCAACCAGTTTAGCCAGCTCAGGGACGCGCTGGCCCGCTATCGCCATCAACTCGATGAAAACGTCGCCGATCCGATCTCGCGGCTAGGCGACGACAAGGACGAGCGCCACACGCTCACGCAGATTGACGAACTCATGTCGCGAATCGAAAAGATCTCATCGAATTCAGATTGGGGGCAAAGCTGGGTGCTTGATCAGGGACAACTCGGCCCGCTGCGCGATCAGGTGGATGAGCTCTATCGGCAGACCACCGAGCTTCCGCGCCACATGTTCCGCCGCATGAGCGCCCTGGCGGACGCCGTTCGCGCCAATTACCGCACCGGCATCGCCATCGCCTGGATGAACGTTATTGTCGCGATAACGCTGCTCGCCGCGGCCCAGCGCGTGTTCTATCGCTGGTTCGCCGATCCGCTGCACATCCTGGTAAAAGGCTCACGCAAAGTGGCGGCAGGCGACTTCGAGCACCGCATCGAACTGCAAGGGCGCGACGAGATCGGGGAGCTCGCCGACGCGCTCAACGCGATGACCAATCGCTTCCGCGAAATCCGCGATGATCTCGACCGGCAGGTGCAGGAGCGCACCAACCAGGTCGTCCGTAGCGAACAGCTCGCCAGCGTCGGCTTTCTGGCGGCCGGCGTCTCGCATGAAATCAACAATCCGCTCGCCTCGATTGCACTATGCAGTGAGTCCCTGGAAGGCCGCTTGCAGGAACTGCTTGAGGAGGCCGGGGCGGATCACGCCGAAGACGTCGAAGTGGCCCGCAACTACCTGCAAATGATCCAGCGCGAGGCGTTCCGCTGCAAACAGATCACCGAGAAGCTCCTCGACTTCGCCCGCCGCGGCGATAGCCAACGGCATTCAACCGATCTTCGCGAGCTGGCCGCCGATGTCATCGAAATGGTGCAGCACCTTGGCCAATTCCAGGAGAAAGGCATCGAGCTGATGCCCGGGCCGCCGGTCATCGCTTCGGTAAACTCGCAAGAGATCAAGCAGGTCATCCTCAACTTGATCACCAATGGTCTGGAAAGCCTCGACTGCAAGGGCCGCGTGCGCGTGTTCATCGACCGCAGCGGCCAGGCCGCCCGATTGATCGTCGAAGACAACGGCTGCGGCATGACTGATGAAGTGCGGAAGCATCTGTTCGAGCCGTTCTTCACCCGCCGCCGATCGGGGCAGGGCACTGGCCTGGGACTTTCGATTTCACACCGCATCGTCGCTGAACATCGCGGCCAGATTGAAGCCACGAGCGACGGCCCCGGCCGAGGCTCGCGCTTTGTGGTCACCATTCCCGCCGTGGAAGCCGAGAACAAGGAGACGCACCATCGCTACCAAGCAGCCTAACGGTCAAGGACTGACCCTTTTGTTCGCCGACGACGAGCCCTCGCTGCAGGAGCTGATGAAGCTCGAACTGCCGCGGCTGGGGCACCGGGTGACCGTCTGTCCCGACGGTACAACGGCCGTCGCCGCGCTGGAAAAGAATACCTACGACTGCATCATCGTCGATCTCGATATGCCGGGTCTCGACGGCATCGGCGTGATTGCGAAGTGCAAGGAATCATCGCCCGAAACCGAGGCGGTCGTTCTCACCGGCAAAAGCTCGCTTGAAACGGCGATCGCCGCCTTGCGCCACGGCGCCTTCGACTACCTCACTAAACCCTGCCGGCTGATCGAAATCGAAGCCCTGCTGAAGCGCGTGGCTGAGAAGAAACGGCTCGAGCAGAAATACCGCGCGCTGGAGCACCAGGTTCGTCGCCTCGAAGGCAGCCCGCGGCTCATCGGCAACACGCCCGCCATGCAAAAGGTGCGGATGCTCATCGAGCGCGTGGCGCCGACGAATTCCACGGTGCTCATTCTGGGCGAAACCGGCACTGGTAAGGAGCTGGTCGCCCGCAGCGTTCACGACAACAGCACGCGCGCCGATATGCCCTTTGTCGCGATTAACTGCGGCGCGTTGCCGGAGACGCTCATCGAAAGCGAGCTCTTCGGCCACCGCAAAGGGGCCTTCACAGGCGCCGACGATCATCGCGTCGGCCTGTTCGAGGTCGCCCACGGCGGCACGATCTTCCTCGACGAAATTGGCGAGCTGCCCAAAGCCATGCAGGCCAAGTTGCTCCGCGTGCTCGAGAGCGGCGAGATCCGCCGCGTCGGCGAGAATAAACCTGTGATGGTGGATGTGCGCGTCGTGTGCGCCACGCACCGCAACTTGCCAGAGATGGTGGCCGCGGAAGACTTCCGCGAAGACTTGATGTACCGCATCAACACCTTCGAGATTACCCTGCCGCCATTGCGCGAACGACTGGAGGACGTGCCCGAGCTTGCCCGCCACTTATTGGCCCGCCACCGCCGTGGCAAAGATGCCGAAGCCGGGCTCGCCGACGATGCGATTCAATCGCTGTGCGGCCACGTTTGGCCGGGAAACGTGCGCGAGTTGGCGAACGTCATCGAGCACGCCACCATCCTGTGCGACAGTGGCCCCATTCGCCGCGAGCACCTCCCGCAACGTTTCGATAGCCGCCAGCTCATCGGCGCCGCCCGCCAGAAGCCCGGCGTGATGACGCTCCGCGAGCTGGAAATGGAAGCTATCCACGACGCCCTGGAACGCAACGGCGGCAACAAACCCAAAGCCGCGGACCAACTCGGCATCAGCCTCAAGACGCTCTACAACAAGCTCAATCAGACAGGCACGCTGGAGAAGTCTGCCTAACGCGGACGCCCGTGGCGCCGCTCACTTTGGCTAGTAAAGTTCGTAAACATGCTCGCCGCCATGCGCCGGATTGCCGACCAGTTCGTGCTTGCGCATGTCGATGACGAAATCCAAGTGCTCCAGCGGCAACTGCCCAATGAGTACCGGCACTTCATCTGGTACTTCCATGACGTCCATCGTGCACGAGCGATCCTGAATTGTCAGGCGAACTGCCGAGTACATGTTCGCTTCGCCTTGGCCCGTGCAACTGGTCACTCGCCTTGCGCCAGTGTTTTCGAGACCAAGTTGCCTGATAATCCGCGTTGGCAATGAGATTAGAGTCGCCCCAGAATCGACAAGGGCGTCCTGTATCTCAATGCCACGCACTTCGGAATTATCGATAAGTCCCTTCTTAGCGGCCCAAAGATCTCCAAAGTTCTCGATCTTTGCGCTCGTAAGAACTCGTCCCATGGCGTCGATGGATTCCATGACAGGGCTCGGCTGGAATGTCTGCGAGATGATGGCATAGCGGCGCGCATTGCGGCCGTAGAGAATTATACCATTCGGCGGCCCCAGCGCTTCGAGCGCCGTCAGCTCACCTTCCGAATCACTCCCGTCACGATCCCCAGCACCTGCACGTCGCGGGCGTAGATCGGCTTCATGGAAGAATTCGCTGGTTGCAGGCGAATCCGGTTCGCCTCGGGGTACCAGTATTTCAGCGTCGCCTCACCTTCGTCGGTCATCGCGACGACAATGTCTCCCTTGTGGGCGGTCCGCGCCTTTTTGCAAATGACGATGTCGCCGTCGGCGATTTGGGCCTCGATCATCGAGTCGCCCTTTACGCGCAAGGCGAAGTTGTTTTTCTTCGCGGGAAACATCTCGTCGAGGTTCAGCCGGTCGGCCTGCTCGATCGCTTCTGCCAGGCTGCCGGCCGCGATCTGGCCGACCAGCGGAAAGCCCTCGTCCTTGCCGATTTCCGTCAACTGGATCGCCCGCGACATATTCGGCTCGCGCGAGATGATGCCCTTCTTCTCCAGGGCCTTCAGATGGCACATAACGCCGTTGGGCGACGCGATCTCGAAATACTCGCCGATTTCACGCACCGTCGGGCCGTAGCCCCGGTTGCGGATCTTATCGCGGATGAATTCGTAAACTTCCCGCTGGCGACTGGTGAGTGAATCGAGCGACATAAATGCTTCCCCTGAATGTGTCTTTAGTGTGTTTTTGAGGGGCCGTGAGGCGGCTTCCCTCCTCATCCTAATATACGCGCGTACACACGACAAGTGCGTATGTACAGGTTCGGCCAGATAGTTGCGCCGGCTTTACGCTTCGTAACGCCCCAGATGATTGCCGCCGGCCTGGACCGATGCGAAAATTGCAGGGTATGGCCGTCCCAAAGAATTCCTCCGCTCTTGCCAGGTTTGCCCGCCTTCTCGCGCTGGCAGCGGTTATCGGGCTCATCTACGCGGCCCGGCCGCTTTGGGCGCAGCCGGCCGTTGAGCCCTCGCCGGAAACGGCCGCCGTGCTGGCCTCCCATTCGCCGCAGAATGCAGTCGATTTGCGAATGATCCAGGCCCAATTGCAGCGGGTGATCAAGCAAAGCGTCCCGGCCACGGTCGGGGTTGAAGTCCATGGGGCCGCTGGCAGCGGGGTCATCGTGAGCAAGGACGGGCTGGTCCTCACCGCCGCGCACGTCATTGGTAAGGCTGGCCGCCGCACTTGGATCGACCTTCCTGATGGCCGCCGGCTGCAAGCTCATTCCCTCGGGGCCAACCACGACGTGGATGCCGGCATGATCAAAATCGATGACCCGCCTGAGGACCTGCCTTACGCCCCTGTCAGCGAAGGCCCGGAACTTGCCACCGGCGAATGGGTCGTCACCATCGGCCAGCCGGGCGGGGTCATCGAGCACCGATCGCCGCCGGTGCGACTCGGTCGCGTGCTGTTCCGCAGCGAGGGCATCCTGTGCTCGGATTGCAAGCTGGTCGGTGGAGACTCTGGCGGTCCGCTCTTCAACATGAAGGGCGAGGTGGTCGGCATTCACAGCAGCATCGGCCCGCAGCTCACGCACAATTTTCACGTTCCCATTTCCGGCTTTCGCAAGTCCTGGCACCGGCTGCTGGCCGGCGAGGTGTGGGGCGCCGAGCATGATGACGAGGGAAACGGCGCTCGATTGGGCGTCAGCGGCCGAACTGAAGACGACAAGTGCGTCATCACTGAGGTGTTCCAGGGCAGCGCCGCCGAGAAAGCTGGCGTCAGGGTTGGCGACGTTGTTCTCTCGGTCGATAGCCGTCCCATTTCGACCTTCGACGAGCTGAAGCGAATTGTGTTTTTCAAACGCCCCGGTGCTAAAATGCGGCTGACGGTCAGCCGCGATCATCAAACCTTGCTGCTGATTGCCGAGCTCACCCGCGGCCACTAAAGTCGGCGTAATTCGGGAAGGCAGCGGTTATTGCCGCCGGATGCAATCAATGAGAGGGCACGTGCTAACACGCCTGTTGAAGCGGCTGGCCAAGGTTACTTTTCTGCTCATGCTGTTAGCGCTGGGCTCCAGCGGTGGCTGGCGTCATCTCAAAGCTGA
>JAICUM010000013.1 GCA_025935855.1 Pirellulales bacterium
CCTCGGCGGCGAAGTCTTCACCACCCGCATGACCGGCTGCCCCAACGGCTGCGCCCGGCCCTACAACTCCGACATCGGCCTGGTCGGCAAGACGAAGGACAAGTACACGATCTTCCTCGGCGGCCGCCGCCAGGGCGATCGTCTGAACTTCATCTACCAGGACCTCGTGCCAACAGCGGAAGTGATCGACCGGCTCAAACTGGTCCTACGTTACTTCCGTGACACGCGCGAGCCGGGCGAAACGCTCGGCGACTTCTGCCACCGCAAAGGCAAAGACGACCTGCTCGCCCACTGCGCCGCCAACGGCCACGAAACCAATGGCATGGCGCACTCCAACGGCGCGGCGCACTAAACATGCCGATGCGGAATCAGCATCATTCCCAGCCACACGGCGAATAGACCGCCGACAACGCTCAGCGCGACATAAACAAGCGCCACTGCCGCCTCGCCTTGCCTCAACCGCGAAATCGTCTCCACGCCAAAGGCCGAGAACGTGGTGAATCCGCCGAGCAGGCCGGTGAACAAGAACACTCGCGTGTCGGGCGAGAACCACTCCTGCCGCTCCACCAGCCCCGACAAAATGCCGGCCACGAAGCAGCCGACAATGTTCACCACGAGCGTCCCCAGCGGGAAACTCGTGGCCACAAGATGCAACACCAAGCCGCTGAGCCTGGCCCGTCCAATGGCCCCCAGCCCGCCGCCCAAGCCGATGAGAAGTAGATGTTTCATGCGGCTTTTTTAACGCCAAAAGCCGCGGCCGACAATTTCAACAAAAGGCTGTGCGGGCCTCCCGGCTGGCGTTTATACTAGATACCACCTGCCTGATGTCTTTTCGCAAGCCGCCTCCGCGGCAAGGTGAGCCTCATGAAGCGGATCATTTCGGCGTGCCTCCTGGCCGCCGCCCTCGGTTGGGCGCCGGCGGCCCGCGCGGCCGTGCTCTTCGAGCGCTCGCTCGTCGTTGACCGCAGCGTCAACATCTTCAACTCGTCGCACTTCGATCTGAAGTTCGTCTTCGGCGATTCGTTCCTTACGCCCACCAACCCCGCCAAGCTGTTCGACGGCGCCGGCGTCAGCCCCGCCGACATTGGCAAGGTCTTCACCTCCGACGCCAGCGATCCGGCGTTCAGCACCATCGTCTCACGCCTGACCGACGGCCACGACGACTACGTGAAGCTTTTGTTCACCGAAACATCCACGGGCCGCGCCGAGCAGCGCGGCTGGCGCGAGAGCGGCTTCTTCATGGGGCATTCAAACAACGATGCTCCCGACCTGGAAGGCTCCGTCATCAAGTCGATCCAGCTACGGATCGATGGCTTCATCCTGGGCGCGCCCGGAGCCGCGACAAACGCCCTATCCGTGGCGCCGCCGGTCAATGTGCAGATGACGTTCAGCGTTCTCGGAGTGCCGGAGCCAGCCACCGCCGGCATGGGCGCCTTGGCGATGGCGGCCCTGGCCGCGTACACTGTCCGCCGTAGATTGGGCGCTTAGCCTGATCGGCGACGCAACCTGTCGCGCCCGCCGATCGTAACGCACAGCCGGTAGGACGAATTCATGGCCTGGCTCTTCGAGCGGATGATCGAACTCGCGGCGTGGGTGGCATTCGTCCTGGGGATCATCTGCCTGATCGACGCGGGCTACTTGGTCGTCCAGTCGATCATCGCTCGCGCCCACGGCGACTCCGCGTTCGCAATGCAGTATCTCTATCAATCCGGCCAGGCCGCCGCCGCCTTCGTGCTGTTCGCCCTCGCGATGGGCGCCCTGGCGTGCATCGACCGATACGTGTTCGATTTGCCCGAGGAACAGGCTCGCAAATAGCGACTCGATCTAAACTATTGGCAAACGTATTCGGTCAGCAATAGCCGGACCGCGGGCACCGCGTCTTCGCGGTCGACGGTCCGGGAACCCGGAAGGCGTGGCCCTCAGGCTAGTTCTCGAATCACGACGAATATGAGCATGCAGCGCATCGGTTGGATCGGCACGGGCGTCATGGGCGCGAGCATGTGCCGCCGCCTGATGGACGCTGGCTACACGGCAACGATCCATAACCGCACGCGGGAAAAAGCCGAGCCGCTGCTCGCTCGCGGCGCCGCGTGGGCCGACACGCCGCAAGCCGCCGCCGAAAACTCCGACGTCATCTTTTCCATCGTCGGCTATCCCCGCGACGTGCGGGAAGTGATCCTCGGCCCAACCGGCGCGCTGGCCGGCGCCCACGAAGGGGCCACCCTCGTGGACATGACCACCAGCGAGCCGTCGCTCGCCGAGGAAATCGCCTCGCGGGCCAGCCAGCGCAGCGTTACGTCGATCGACGCCCCCGTCACCGGCGGCGACATCGGCGCCAAGAACGGCACGCTTTCAATCATGATCGGCGGCGACGAGCAAACCGTGCGCTTCCTCGAACCATTCTGGAGCGCTCTCGGCTCGAAATGGATTCGCCACGGCGGCCCAGGCGCCGGTCAGCGGGCCAAGCTCGCCAATCAAACGCTCGTCGGCATGAACATGATCGGCATCTGCGAGTCGCTCCTCTACGCCCACCGCGCGGGGCTCGACTTGAACGCCGTGCTCGAATCGATCTCCTCGGGCGCCGCCGGCAGTTGGGCGCTGTCGAACCTCGCCCCGAAGATCATCCGCGGCGACTTCGCCCCCGGCTTCTTCGTCGAGCACCTCATCAAGGACCTTGAAATCCTGCTCGACGAATGCCGCCGCATGAACTTGCACCTACCAGGCGTCGAGCTCGCCGAACGGCTGTTCAACGAAGTCGCCGCCCAAGGTCACAGCCGCGACGGCACCCAGTCGCTCATCTTCGCCCTGGCCAAAATGAACGGCGAAGATTGGCACGCCGCCGTGAAGACATAGCCCGCGGACGAACGCGGATTCACCGGATTTACACCGATCAAAAAAACCCGTTTAGCCGCGACCCGAAGGTCCGCCGAAGGGGAGCGATTAGCGCCCCGGATCACTCCGCCTACCGCGTTGATCCACCGCCAACCCGTAGGCGAGTTTCTCCGAAACTCGCTCGCGTCTCGGAGAGACGCGGCTACGTTAATCGCGAAATCCGCGTGCCATTCTTCTACGCGGCCGCACGAAGCTGCACCGTCGTCTGCTGCCCCGGTACGGCGCTGAGGATCGCCTCCGCGAAATCTTCCGCCGGCCTTAAGCTATGCCGCTGGCGAATATCCGCCGCCGCGAGCTGGCCCATTGCCTGCCATTCGTTCCGCCGCTGCCAGGCGCGCTCCAGCGCCTCATCCATCAGCTCGAACGTCGCCGCCGGCGCCACGAAGCCGCTGCGGTTGTCGTCCACCAGCTCGCGTACGCGGCCCACGTTGGTCACGATCGGCATCCGGCCGCACAGCATGGCCTCGATCATCGCCAGCGCGTTCCCTTCGAATCGCGACGGCAACACCAGCGCGTGATGCTCGCTCCACAACTGGTCGATGTTCTCGGCAAATCCCTTGTACACGACGTGCTTGTGCAGATTGTGCAGCGAGATCAATTCCTTGAGCTGATGCAGATTGCCGCCGTCGGCGCCCCACAAGCACACCTGCACCGGACGAGCCCGCCACTTCGATTGCCGCATCACGCGCAGCAAAATATCCTGTGCCTTGGATTGAAAATGAACTCGTGCCACGCAGGCCAGCTTCCAAATCTTTTCATTCCCCGGCCACGCCGGCCGCGCGGCCAGATCGACCTGGAACGGATTGTCGATAATCTCCGCGTCGGACAAATCCAACGCCACATTCGTCTCCAGCACCTCGCGGTTCTGATCCGAGACGAAAAAGCACCGCGTCGCTCCGGCATATGCCGCCCGTTGGGCCTCGAAACGATGGGGCTCCAACCACTGGTACGGGCTCGCCGCTTGCACCAGCAGGCAGTAGGGAATGCCCAGGGATCGGCACGTCTGCGTGATCGACAGATCATCCAAATGGTAGCCGATCGAAATCGCCAGCAGATCCGGCCGGGCATGTTTGAGCCATCGCAGCGACGGATTCTGCCCAACGTGCAGCTTCGTGAGTAGCCGGTTGATCGTGCGGCCGACGCGGATGCCGCGGCGCCAGCAGAGATCGGCGCCAGCACGCTCCAGCTCCAGTAGCTGCGGCGCTTGCTTCTGCTGCTTGCGCTTTTTGTAATTCACTCCTACGTAGTGGCCGCGCTCCAACAGCACCTTGGCGGCACGGCTCCACAGCTCCTCGCTGCCGCCCCAGGGCATGCCGGCCATGGTCGAGTAAAAGCCAATGCGCATCGTGCTGTCCTTGCAAATAGTGATGCCGGGTCCTTCGGGCGGGCGATAGTAACAATGGCCGCCGTGCGCTCCAACAGCAGTGTCGGCGGTTTTGAGGGGGGGACGACTGCTAGCGACGCCGGCGCACGCGTAGCGCCTGGTTTCTGCTTGCGCGTTGGGTCTCTCCTCACCCAAAAGACCCATCGACCTACTTGCCGTTTCAGGTAGATCGAGCAACGCGAGCTCTGCACAAGCGATGTCGCCCGCCCTGGATTACGCCGTCGTTGGCGCTGGGATGTTCGGCAGCGTCTTCGCCCGCTGCGCCGCTGAAGCCGGTCGCCGAGTCCTGGTCGTCGATCGCCGCCCGCACATCGCCGGCAACTGCTACAGCGAAGCCGTGGAGGGCATCGAAGTCCACCGCTACGGACCGCACATCTTCCACACGCGCGACGCCGGGGTGTGGGCCTTCGTCAACCGCTTCACCGAGTTCAACCACTACCGCCACCGCGGCCTGGTACGAAACGGCGACCGGCTCCTCTCCTTCCCGATCAATCTCGCCACGCTCCACCAGGTGTGGGGCGTCACCACGCCGGAAGAGGCCACCGCCCGACTCGAAGCCGCTCGCGAGCCCGCCGACGGCGACAATCTCGAAGCGTGGATCGTCAGCCAGGTCGGCCGCGAGCTGTACGAGCTATTCATCCGCGGCTACACCGCGAAACAGTGGGGCCGCGAACCCCGCGACCTGCCGGCCTCGATCATCAAGCGCATCCCCATCCGCCTCACCTGGGACGACAACTATTTCGACGATCCTTATCAGGGCATCCCGGTGGGCGGCTACACGCGGATGTTCGCCAACATGCTGGACCACGAGAACATCCGCGTCGAGACTGAGGTCGATTTCTTCGACCACCGCCGCGAGCTGGAACGCGCCGCCTCGCGACTCGTATACTCCGGCAAAATCGACGAGTTCTTCGACTACCGCTTCGGCGAGCTCGACTACCGCTCCTTGCGATTCCAAACCGAGCAGAAGCCAGGCGATTTCCAAGGCGCCTCGATCGTCAACTACACCGCCGCCGACGTGCCCTACACGCGCATCGTCGAGCACAAGCACTTCGCCTTACAGCAGACCGACCGCACGGTCGTCACCTACGAATTCCCGCAGAAATACGACCGCGGCCGCGAGCCGTTCTACCCCATCCGCGACTGGCGCAACACGAACGTGTACGAACGCTACCGTCAGCTATCACAAACCGGCCAGGTGATTTTCGGCGGCCGCCTCGGCAGCTATCAATACTTCGACATGCACCAGGTCGTGGGTCAGGCAATGGCCACGGCCAAGCGGGAACTCAGCGAAGGACGCCAAACGACCGCCCGAGCCGCATAGCCCGGCGTAGACCGCTTCAGCGGTCCGCGCGTCGCCTTCGCGGTCGGAGCTCTTCCCATGCGAAAAAACCTCATCCTCGCAGCCGTCGGCGATGAATCGGTGCACCCGACGTGGCTTACGAAAGATCCGGCTCGCTCCTACGACCTCGCGCTCATCTATTTCGGTAAAACGCCCGGACGATTCGCCACCGACGCCGAATACTACGTCGAGCGAACCGGAATCAAATTCCGCCTCATCCACGACTTCGCTCAGCGCGAGCTAGCGGCCGCGCTGCCGCGCTACGAGTACGTTTGGCTTCCCGACGACGATATCGCCGCCACCCCGCAGCTAATCAATCGTCTCTTCCAGATCGCCGCCGACTTTGATTTGGCAATTTGCCAGCCGGCTATCGCGGCGGGCGACGTCACGTTTCAATCGCTCCGCGCCGACCCTCGCTTCTTGTTGCGATATTCTCGCTTCGTCGAGATGATGTGCCCGCTCTTCTCCGGAGTCGCACTGAATCGAGCGCTACCGCTGTTCATCGCCAACCAGAGCGGCTGGGGTATCGATCTGGTGTGGTCCTCCTGGTTCGCCGACCACGAAATGGCCGTCATCGACGCGGCGCCCATGGCCCACACCCGCCCCTTGAAGACCGGCGGGGTTCACCGGCGCCTCGCCGAACTTGGCATTAACCCCATGGACGAGTTGCGGCAGCTAGCGGCCCGGCACGGCGTCGGAAGGCGGCGCTTTCAGCGAGGCTTACGCCGCGGCACCGCCAGACTGCAAGGCGTGCTGCTCGACGGCTCAACCTCGCTGAATCGTTCCTGGTGGCCGACCTGGATGCGCCGCGCCGCCTAATCGACGAGGGATCAACCGTGCCAAAAAACCTCGTGCTGTCTGTGGTCGGCGACGAGTCCGTGCATCGTACCTGGCTGACGGGAAACGAGCCGCGGTCCTTCGATCTGGCGCTGATCTACTTCGGCGACCGCGCCGGCCGCTTCGCAGCCGATGCGGACGTCTATCTCGAGCGCAGAGGCATCAAGCTCGCACTCATTCACCAGCTCGCGGCAAAAGAGTTGGCCGACCTCCTGCCGCAATACGACTACGTCTGGATCCCCGACGACGACGTCGCCGCCGACGTCGCCTGCGTCAACCGGCTGTTTCGAATTGCCCACGAGTTCGGACTGAAGATTTGTCAGCCGGCCATCGGGCAGGGCGACGCCTGGTGCCACACCTTGCGTGCCGAGCCCCAATATCTGCTGCGATATTGCCGGTACGTCGAGATGATGTGCCCCCTGTTTTCCAAGGACGCTCTGGCCCGCGCGCTTCCGCTTTTCAACGCCAATCGCAGCGGCTGGGCGCTCGACTGGCTGTGGTCCACCTGGTTCGAGCCGCACGAAGTGGCGCTCGTCGATGCCGCCGCGGTCCACCATACCCGCCCGCTGCACTCCGGCGGCGTTTACGGCGCCTTGGCAAAGCTCGGCATCGATCCACGCCGCGAGCACGACGAGTTCCTCGAAAGCCAAAACTTGGACATTCACCGTTTTCGCAAAAAGCTGATGCGCGGCACGCTTCGCTTGCGCGCCGTCACCGCCGACGGCCGCCCCGCCTGGACGCGTAGCTGGCTAAGTAGCCGCCTCGGTCTGCGCCGGGCCGCTTAAGGCGCCCAGTCGTCGCCACAAGCCGGTTCACGCGGCCTTGCGACGCACCGCAATCTTGCCCGACTTCAGCGCCTGCCGCGTTTTGGCCGCGCCGTTGTCCAGCGCCCATTTCGAAAGCCCCCAATAGCGGCGCATCGCAAGGACGCTCGTCTGCACTCGGGGCAGCGACGCCGTCTCGCCCGCGGCGCTTTCCGCAATGCGCCGGTAACGAGTTAAAATGTCGGGCGACGTCCGTTCCAAGTAAGGCCGCTGCGTGTAAAACGCGTAGTGCCCGAACAGCGCCCGGGGGCAAATCACATTCGGCCGGCCCAGCTTCCGCGGCAGCACCTCCGTCAGTGTGGGCTCCTCATCGACCGAGGCGCCGGCGATCTTCGCGATCCCCTCAAAGTCCTTGCCGCACCAGGCAATCGCGTTGATCGAAAACCGCGACAAGCCGTCGAACTCGAACTCCACGCGCCGCCACCACTCTTCACGTTGTTCGCCGAGGTCCTTCAAAAACCGTCGATGGACCCGCCGAGCGAATGGCCCGCTGCCCCATCCCAGCGGATCGAGACAATGGATCGCGACCGACCCCCAACTGGGCGAGAGCAAACCGGCCTTCTGTTGAAAGTGGCCGCACACCGCATTGTTCACGATGTTCCCCAGCACCAAAAACGGCTCGGTGTGCTTCAGGCGAAAATCGTACATCTGCCGGATGGCGCACTCGGCGATGTAACAAATGTCGTCGTCCAGCCGCAGATACACCGTGTCCGCTTCGACACACTCGATCATGTACTGCCAAATGGAGTACCCGATTCGGTCCACCGCCCCGACCGGCTTGGCCTCGATCCGGAAGAAATCCGGATAACGATCCGTCAGCCGATAAATATACGCCACATCCTCCGGCACGCGCGTATTGAGCCACCAGCGATGCTCGCTTATCACATCGCGATGCCGCAACAGGTAGTTGGCCAGAATTTCCAAATACGGCCGACGGCCGGCCGGCGTAACGGTGACAAGGCGCATGGCGTTGACGGCGGAAGGGTAAGAAGACGGTAAAAGGTTGCGGATATTAGTGCCCGCCGCCGCCTGCTCGCAAGAGCGCCGCCGCCGCGCTCAATCACGCTAGCACACCCTGGATCCTGTCGGCGCGTTAAGACTGCGCTTGCAACCATTCCGCGCACACCTTATTTCCCCGCGAGCAAGTTGAGCCCATTGCCCACTTTTCACCGCCCATGGCCCGCACGTCGTCGCTGCTAGCCCTACTGATGCTGCTCGCCGCCGGCGCCCCCGCTGGCGGCCAATCCATCGAAGCGGCCAACAAAGCCTACGACGACCTGCCTATCCGCCAGCCGCCGGATGTTCTTGCTGGTCCCAAAAACGCAAAGTCCGCTGCGTTCCCCGAATCAATTCAGGCGACTACGTTTGACGCCGCCATCGTCCAACCAGCGCCCTGGACGCCGGTTGATCCAGCGTCGATCTCATGTGCCACGCCTGTGGATCCCGCATCGCAAGCGGAATATTTGCGCCGCGGCGGATGGTTTGGCTCCCTGGAATTAACCATGCTCCGTGCAAGCTTTAACAATGCCCCCGCATTCAGCCTGCCCGCGGACATGCCGTTGGCGCCGCGCTATATCGTTGGCTTGGAGAGCGCTGGAGGACTCGGAGCACGCGCTCGATTTTGGCGTTTCGACAATGAATACCAAGCCCTATCGCAATTCCCTGTCCTCGGACCTGGCGGAGTATTTCCATCGTTCGGCGTGGCTCTCACCGCTGATAGGTTTGACATGGACTTTTACCGCCACCTTTATTTCTCGCGTGGCGAATTAATCTTTGGCGCCAGCGTCGCGGCAGCATCAGTAGACGTTTCCGCAACAGCGCCATATTGGCTTTCGTACGTTGTGACGCAGAGCTATAGCGTTCAACAGAGCGGGGGAGGGGCAGGCGTATTTTTGGAAGGCCGCCACCAATTTTCTAGCAGTTCCATCAGCTAATGGAGCTTCCTAAGTCACGGCCGCTGGAGCGCGTTGGTCACGGAGATAACCGACACTCGATTGCGATCTCGTGATCCAATTGACACCAGCCTTTCAATTCTCGAAGGCAGCTTAGGACTCGAATTCAAGCACAAGTTCCGTTCTAGTAGCTTCTATGTGCAGTACTTTCTCGAAAGTCAGTCGTGGCAAGTGCAGGGCATGGGCGGATACAACGGATTTCCAACTGACAAGCCGCTGGGATTTCTTGGATCCACAATAGGAATCGGATTCAGCCGTTAGCGGGTTTCGACTGTATCACGGTGAAGCCTGCGCCCATCGCCGAAACTCGCCTTCCTCCAGGGCCACCCCCTCCTGCACCAGCTCAAATGCCAGCCGCGCCGCCGGCCAGCCGAAGCAGCGTAGAACCGCGTCAAACGCCTCCGACGGGCACTCGCCGTGCAGTTCCACCCGGTGCAGCCGGTCGTTGAAGTCGAACAGGTGCCCATCCACCTGCCACCGCCGGCCATCCTCGTCCCCGGCAATCACAAAAAACCCATCCGGCTCCGCATCCAACCGCGGCAGTTTGGCCAGCGCCGCCAGCGCCTCCTCAAAGGTCACGTCAAACGACGCATCAAACAGCGGCGTCGCGCCATCCGCGGACCTCAGCACGCAAAGTTGCTGCCCGCGCAGGAAAATTGCACTCGACGGGCTGATGCTCTCAGGCAGCGCAAAAAGATTGAAGTGAAATCGATAGAGCATATTCAACGCCACCCGTCACCCCAATCTAACCCACCGCCCCCATCCAACCAGGGCCGTCCCCGTTTAGCCGCGACCCGAAGGTCCTCCGCAGGGGAGCGCGTCGGCCCCATCAAACCCACCCGTCTCCGTCGCCAGCGAACCTCCACCGTGGAATCCCACTCTACCTCGGAGTAAGATTCCGATCCCCCTCCCTCGAAGGGAGGGGCTAGGGGAGGGATTCGCGATCGTCGATTCGGAAGAGAATCCGCATGTCTGACGCAGTCGAAGCATTGCCAATTCAAATTGAGCAGCCCGCCGCTCACGACGTCGAGCAGACCGTCGTCAAAGTCCTGCTGGCGATCAGCTTCGCCCACATGCTCAACGACATTATCCAGTCGTTGATCCCGGCGACCTATCCGCTATTGAAGGACAACTACCAGCTCTCGTACACCCAAATCGGCTTGATCACCTTCTCGTTCCAAGCCACCGCCTCGCTCCTGCAGCCCGTCGTCGGCATGTACACCGACAAAAGGCCCAAGCCATACTCGCTCGCCATCGGCATGGGCTGCACGCTGGTCGGCCTCGTGTTGCTATCACAAGCCGACGTACTTTGGGAAATCATGGCGGCCGCCGCGCTCGTGGGCACCGGCTCCAGCGTCTTCCATCCCGAAGCCTCGCGCATGGCCCACATGGCCGCCGGCGAGCGTCATGGATTCGCCCAAGCCGTTTTTCAAGTCGGCGGCAACTTCGGCACGTCGCTCGGTCCCCTCATGGCCGCGTGGATCGTCATGCCTGAAGGCCAGCATTCGCTCGCCTGGTTCGCGCTGGTGGCGCTGGCGGGGATCTTCGTCCTGACGCGCGTCGGCGCCTGGTACCATGGCCGGTTGAAGAACCGCCTCATCTCGCCCGGCGGCCGCAAGTCGCGCTACGTGACGCTCCCGCCACGCCGCGTGGCCGCCGCCATCGGCGTGCTCATCGCGCTGGTGATCTCGAAGTACATCTACCTGGTGAGCTTTACCAGCTACTACGCGCTCTACCTGATCGACAAGTTCCATGTCTCGAAAGAGCAGTCGCAAATCTACGCCTTCGTGTTCTTGTTCGCCGTCGCGGCGGGCACCGTCGCCGGCGGGCCGCTCGGCGATCGCTTCGGCCGCAAGGTCGTGATCTGGTTCTCCATCCTCGGCGTCGCGCCCTTCTCGCTCGCCTTGCCGCACGCCAACCTCACCGGCACGGTCGTCCTCACCGTGTTCATCGGCATGATCCTCGCCTCGGCGTTCTCGGCGATCCTCGTGTTCGCCCAGGAGCTCATGCCCGGCCGCGTCGGCACGGTCGCCGGCCTGTTCTTCGGCTTCGCCTTCGGCGTCAGCGCCATCGCCGCCGCCGCCCTCGGCGCCTGGGCCGATCACACGAGTTTGCAGTACGTCTTCAAGATGTGTGCCTGGCTGCCACTCGCCGGCATCCTTGCCGCGTTGCTGCCCAAAATGGAAAAGGCGTAACGAGCCGGCGATCGGAACCGGGAGGGCGAGGCTCCCGCCGAATCGTGGAGCTGGTACACGCCGCCGCGGCTCAGCAGGAGCTTCGCCCTCCCAGTCATCCGCGTTATCCGTGTAATCCGCGGTCGAACAGAAATCTCAGGCACTCGCCCGCGCCAACGTCGGCGCCGGCGCATGTTCGCTCGCCTTCGCCCGCCGCCACAACGACGCAATCTCGCTCGTCAGCGACTTCCCTTCCGTCAGCCGATACGGCGAGTCCGCCGGCAGCTCCCGCATCAGCCGCCGATGCGCCTCGGCCAACGCGTGATACGGCATCGTCGGAAAAATGTGGTGCAGCGCGTGGAACCGCAGGCCCACCGGCGCCCACAAGCCACCCAAGAGCGGATTGTGCGGGTAGTTCACCGAATCCACCATCTGCTCGACAAACGTCATCTCGCCGCCATGGCTTGTCCAGCGATGAGCCCCCAGTGTCCGAACCGCGTTGACCGCCACAATGAACACGCCGGTCAAGTACGCCTGAACAACGAACAAGGGCGACAGCGGCTCCGAAAAAACCACGCCCGCATGGAAGAACATCCGAGCCACGATAAACCACACCACCAGAAAGCAGCCCACTTCCTGCAGCCGCATCATCCGCCGCACCTTCGCCGTCGGCAGCGGACGGATGTACTTCGGATCCATGATCATCGACGACGCGTGCTGATGCACCCAGTCACGCAGCCGTGGGCTCGCCCACGTCGCCGGCGTCAGCACCCCCCAGCGAAAGATCGCCGCCACGGGAATCACCAGCACCTGCGACAAGTAAAACACAATCTGCCACGCCGGCAGATTCGACAGCGAAATGTACTCGCCGTCCTCATGCGTGCCGTAGTGCTTCCGCCGATGATGATCGATGTGCGTATAGTAAACGAACGACGGAATCAAAAACGGAATCCCGCACAGCAGGTTCCACACAAACCGAAACACGGTGAACTCATTGGCTCGAATATGTACCAGCTCGTGAATGAACAGCGAGCAGCGGTACATGAGCAGCGCCGCGGCCACGAACAACCCGATCGTGATCGGCCAGTGCCACGCCGCGTTCGCCGTGAAGCGTTCCGGATGCCGCACCAGCGCGTAGGCCGCCATGCCCAGCGACCAGCTCACGAGAAAATCGATCCAGTAAATCCACGGATTCGGCTGGAAATGATCGCCGACGATTCGCCGCGCTTGAGCCAGCGAAAACTCGCCCAATTGGCCATTCTTAGCCTTTTGAGCGGGCCTGTCCTCAATTGCGATTACGGCTGACATGTCGATCTTCGCCTGAAACGCGTGATGGAAACGAAAAAGCCACGGCGGGCGCCGCACGGCCACAGAGAATACGATCGGCTATCCGTCGTACCTCTCTGTGCTGGCGTTCCCTCCGTGGCCTACTTATGTCCTATGTAAGTGTGAAATCCTGCCGAAACGTTACAACTAAAAGTTTATCTAAAGCCCCAACCCCCGGCCAGCAACGCGGCGTAAGTCAATGCTTGTTGGCCGTTTAAGGCCTAGCTAGACTGCCAAAGACCGCTGCGACGCTTTTGCGCCATCCCGCCAAACCGCTTTTTTCCAATGGCCTCCCTGCAAGATGTGGTCATCACCGGCATGGGAATCGTCGCGCCAATCGGCGTCGGCGCCGAGGCCGCGTGGGCGTCCGTCGAAGCCGGCCGCAGCGGCGTACGGGCCGTGCCCGAGATCCAGGAGGCCGGGCTGCCCGTCTACATCGGCGGTGACGTCGCCCAGTTCGATCCCAAGGAATACGTCAAGCCGCGCAAATCACTCAAAGTGATGTCCCGCGACACGCAGCTCGGCTTCGCGGCGGCCGAAATGGCCTGGGAGCACGCCAGGCTCGAAGAGGCGAAAATCGACCCGGATCGCCTCGGCGTCACGCTCGGCTCGAACATGTTCTGCCCCGAAGTGCCGGAGCTCGCCGCCGCGTGCCACGCCAGCGACGCCGGCGCCGGGCGGTTCGATTTCACCCGCTGGGGCAAGGACGGCTTGCGCGAGGTGCCCCCGCTTTGGCTGCTCAAGTACCTTCCAAACATGGTGCCGGCCCACATCGGCATCGCGCACGACGCACGCGGGCCGAGCAACTCGATCGTCGCCGGCGATGTCTCCGCCTTGTTGGCCATCATTGAGTCCGCGGACATCGTGGCCCGCGGCCACGCCGACGTGATGATCGCCGGCGGCACGAGCTCCATGCTCGACTGGATGGACCTCTTGTGGCACGCCGGCGCCCGCCTTTCGCGCCGTGTCGAAGAGCCGGAGCGCGCCTCGCGGCCATTTGACCTCCAGCGCGACGGCATGGTCGGCGGCGAAGGCGCCGCGATCTTCGTGCTGGAGCTTGAGCAACACGCCAAGGCCCGCGGCGTGACGCCCTTAGCCCGCCTCTTAGGCTTCGGCCGGCGTCATGAAGCGGCCACTGAATCTTATCAACCAACCGGCCGCAGCATTGAACTGGCCATCCAGGCGGCGCTCGAAATGGCCGGCGCCAAGTCGAGCGACGTCGGCCACGTGAACGCGAATGGCTTAAGCACCGACATCGACGACCGCATCGAAGCCGCGGCCATTCGCAAGACGCTCGGCGATATTCCCGTGACCGCCCCGAAAAGCTACTTCGGCAACGTCGGCGCCGCCAGCGGAGCGGTAGAACTAGCCGTCAGCCTGCTGGGCCTTGAGCGCGGCATGATCCCACAAACGCTCAACTACGAAACGCCCGACCCTGATTGCCCGGTGAACGTCGTCACGAAGCCAACGCCAACGCAATCAAAAACGGTCCTCGCCCTAAACCACCGCACCACCGGCCAGGCCGTTTCGCTGCTCGTCGAAGCCATCGACTGAACGAATAGCACACGGATGAACGCGGATTGAACGGATTGGCGCGGATGAAGTAACCGTTTAGCCGCGACCCGATAGGGGAGCGCTTCTCACCGAGCACGATCCGCGAACATCCGCCAAACCCGCGTTCATCCGCGTGCTATTTCCCCCGCCGCATCGCCCGATCCATGTCGCGCTGCATGTCGCCCCGCTTAATCGACTCGCGCTTGTCGTACGCCTTTTTGCCTTTGCAGATGCCCAACAGCACCTTCGCCCGGCCTTCTTTGAAATACATCTTCAGCGGCACCAGCGTGAGGTTCTTCTCATACGCTCGGCTCGCGAACTTCTCGACCTCGCGGCGGTGCATCAGCAGCTTGCGGCGACGCTTTGGCTCGTGATTCCAAACGTTGGCGTTCTTATATTCCGGAATGTCGCACCCCACGAGCCACACTTCCCCCTTGTCCATGCGGCCGTAGGCTTCCTCGAGCGAAATTTGCCCCGCGCGCAGGCTCTTCACCTCGCTGCCAGTGAGCATGACGCCGCACTCCAGCGTATCGAGCACTTCGTAGTTGTGGCGGGCCTTGCGATTCTGGGCGATGAGCCGCTCGTTCTTGTCCTCGCCCTTGGCCGCCGCTTTGCCTGGATTCTTAGCCGTGGTCGTGATCCTCAAATACGCGCAAACGATACCGTCACAGTATGAACCGAGAATAGCCGCGCCAGGCGAGGAAAGAAACGGCGGGCACCAAACCCCAAGAAAGTTTATTTATTGATGTTCAGAATTCTAAACGAACGGGTGCCATGCCCACGGAGGTCCTCCGACGTGGGCATGTTTGCCTTTAGTCACATGCCCACGCGGACGTGGGCATGGCACGCGAGTTCGATTGGCATTCTGAACATCAACTCCGCCGCGCAGCGGCGGGCCTAAATGAATCGAGTTCCATCCGAAAAGCGAGACTCACTGCCCAACCGCGGGAAAGCTCCCCGCCGCGAAGCCCGTCGCCAGATTACCAAGCACGCACGGCGCCTGCTGAGCCTCGGCGGCCGGCCGAGCAAAATGCTCGTGCAGATCGACGTGCAACTGCACGCACCCCACATATCGAGCCCGCACCTCGGCGTGCTCCTCCAGCATCTTGGTCAACCGGGCCAGGTCCGCGTCCTCGATGCGGTCGTCCAAGAGCGCCCAAATGAGCGACTCGGCCTCGTCGAGCAACAGTTCGGCGGATGAAGGTTGATTGGCGGAGGACATCGTCCAACTCCCTGCGGCGCGCCTGGTCGCCGCGGCCTGTTTCTTGAGGGTTCTCTTATTCTTTCGGCATTTTGGGCGAGCAAATGGTATGCCCCTGTATAAAAAAGACGCAACCGTCACAAGATTGGTTCGGCGAGCGCCCAGTAACGGCGGCTTCCAGCCGCCGCGAAAAGAGAATCCGCGGCTAAAAGTCGCCGCTACGAACGTTACAGCGGAACAATCTTCGCCTGCACGTCCGGCAGCTCAACAATCGCTAGCGAATGCGGATTCGCACGGTAAAGCGCCCCCGGATTGAGCGCCAGCGTCCGCCCAAAACGCTCCATCGCCGCCACGTGCGTGTGGCCATAACACACCAGATCGTATTCGCCGCCGTTGAGCGCCTGCTGAAACCGCCGGCGGTCGTCGCTATGAATCAGCGCAATCCGCTTCCCGGCGATTTCCAAGTCGCCAAACTCCCCATGGCAGGTCTTCCCGGCTTTCGCAATCGCTTCCCCCAGACCGCGGCGGTCGCTGTCGCAGTTCCCAAACACAAAATCCGTCGGCCACGGCTTAAAAAGTTCAACGATCGCTGCCGTGCCGATATCACCGCAGTGCAGCACCCGCTCCACTTCCAAACTTGCCAACATCCGGATCGCCGCCCGAGTATTCTCAACATGCCCGTGCGTATCGCTGACAACCCCAAGACGCATGTGACGGCTACTATCTAAGTGAACGAGTCGCTTCAGACGGGTACAATTTAGATTCAATTTCGGCCAGGAAACGATCCATGGTTTGATCGTATTCAGCAGTCCCAGCGGAGACGAGAGCGGTAAGAACCGGGCGGCCAGCGGCAACGCATTCGCCCGCCGACGGAACGTCGGCAAGCATCCGCTCGTGCCCGGAGGACGCCCGTTCCATCGCCCAGGCGTGAAAGTCAGGCGTGATCATTGCGTCGCGCTTGGCGTACAGAATGACCTTGCCGTGTCGCAAAGCGCCTGCATCGCGATCGCCTGCCATGATTGGCGCCTGGAGTATTCCAGATGACTCTTCCGAGCACACGGCGACATGCATGCCGACGGCCGAAACGCCCGTCATGCGTTCGATCACTTCGACCGACGCGGTGTAGCGCGGATTGACTTCGATCACTACCGCTTCGTCGTCCGCGATCACAAAATCGACGCCGACGAGTCCTCGGAGGTGAAAGCGCTTGGCGAGCAATTCGCCGACCGCAACCAGCTGCGATTGGACCGTCGAATTGACGATCAACGGCCCGACCGAGCCTGAGTAACGCCACGGACTGGTGACCAGGCCACCGAGCAGTTGCCGCGTTGCGCCAAGAAGAACCGAGCCTGAAGAATGACAGGCAAAGACGGCCGAAGCAGGTAGCCCCTCGATATACGATTGGAAGTACACTCGCTCATCCGAGTCACGTTTCGAAAGGACATGGTCAGCGTACCGTTTAATTCCAGAACCGCCGGCGCCGCGATAGGTCTTGCATAGCCAACGACTAAACAACGGCAGCACCTCAAATGATTCAAGAGTCTCGGGAAACAGAATTCCAGCTTTGCTCAGTTCGTGTTGAAGCACCAGCGGATCGCGAACACGGCGTAAGTCTTCGCCGGAGTTCCCCAACAGCAACCGCGTTGCTGACATCCGCCCGACCAGCTCCGGATGATTCTCCAGCCCACCCGTGTAGAGCCAGGCATCGCAATCCGTCCGCACAAGCCAATCAGCGAACCCATGCGGATAGTGCTCGATCCGCATCGCAGAACAAGCCTGCTTCAAATCCGCATCCGCGAAAAGATCGGCAGCAACCACCTCATAGCCAGCGCGAAGCGCCGAAAACGCCGCCGCCCGCGCGCTAGCCCCAACAATCGCCAGCCTACGAATCTGCCTACCCATCAACTTAAAAATAGCCGGAGGGCCATGCCCTCCGGGTTGGCGTCCCGGAGGGCGTGGCCCTCCGGCTAGTGGAGCCAGTGCAAAGCGAGCAACGAACCTCAGCCGTCGCGGCTGTACCGCCCGCGAAATTCCTCCGCCGGATACTTCCGCCGGTTCTTCACCATCTTACTCCGAATGGCCTCCGACACGTCGATGCCCAGCTCATTCGCCAGCGCGAAGGAATAGCCAATCACGTCGGCCAACTCCTCGGCCACCGCCGCCAGCTTCGCCGGTTCGTCCGGCAACCGCCGCGACGCCTCGGCGTCGATCCACTGAAAGTGCTCCATCAGCTCCGCGGCTTCAATGGCCAATGCCATCGAGATGTTCTTCGGCGCATGAAACTGCCGCCAGTCGCGCTCCTCGACAAACTCGCGGATAATTTGACGAAGCTGTTCTACCGTCGTCGTGCAGTCGCTCATACGAAAGGCTCACAGTCCTGGAGAATCGCTTGGCGGGCTATGGGCTTACATTGTAAGCGCCTAAGCGGCAACGCGCGCAAGGGCGTTCTTAAAATCACCAAGCGAATCTCGGAGTGAGTCGCCTACCCGTAGCCCGGTTTCTCCGAAACCGGCGCCCGCGTCTACAGCACGCTGCCGATAGCGATCCGCCAAGTGCCCCATCACCTCCAGCGCCAGCAAATCCGCCCGGTTCATCACGTGCCGGGCGCTGCGATTGCCGAGCCCCTGGATCAGCTCTTCCAGCACCTCGACGTGCAGCTGCATCGCTTGCTGCGCCGACGTCTCCGCCGCCGCCAGCAGCTCCGCTAGCGCGGTCATTTCCGTCGCCAGATTCCCCGCACCCATGATCACGTACGCACGCAGCAATTCGCGGTAATGATCCGCCAGGGCAGGGGGGAGGATGAGCATCGCATCCGCTCGCGAAAGCAATGTTTTCGTTGAATCGCCAACCTGCTCGGCTTCTTCCCACTCGCCAGCCCGTCGCAGTTGGGGAACGGAGTTTGAGAGGCACTCCAAATCTTCAATCAGGCCGCGTTGTTGCTCAAGCAGCCGTTCCGCTTCTTGATGCTCATGCTGAAGCCGCTGCCGCTCCGCCTGCTGCAGCCGCCGATTCTCGCGGAGCAACGCAAACCGCTGCGTCGCGCGGGCAAGCTTCCACAAGAGCCCCCGCACCGTCGTTTCCGGCAGACAGCAGTACTCGTCGGCGCCCGCCTCATACGCTAGCGCGTCCATCGCTTGCGCCGGCTCACGGCCCAGCACAATCAGCGGCTCCTCACTGCCGCCCGCGCGAATCGCCTCCGCAAGTTCTAAACCGTCAAAACGGCACGGCTCGTGCGTCACGAGTATCGCATCAAACGCCTCGTCGCGGAGCCGCGTCAGTCCCGCGGCGGCCTCGGCGGTTTGCTCCAGCAGAATTTCAACGGCGCCGTCGGCCGCAAACGCGTCAGCCAGCCAGCGTCCGTCACCGTCCGGCGCCGCGAAATAAAGCACCTTCAACCGCGCGGGAAGCTGCGCCAAAGCGGCAGGAGCAGAACCGGTGCTGGCGGCGACAAGAGGCATGAACAAGAGGCGAATGGCAAGGTGGATTTTGCGAGGAGAGTAGCGATTTGGTAGCTTTCGTTCAACGTCGCCGGGAATCGAGTCCGTTTGGTTCGCGCCGGCAGGCCGCTCTCGTAAAATGAGCGGCGGACTCCGATGAACGCCTCACCCTTCGGAGGCATGCACTGCATGCCCGACCATGCGAATTGCTTACCTCGATTGTGCTAGCGGCATCAGCGGCGACATGACGCTCGGCGCCCTCATCGACGCCGGCGTCGACCTCGCCGCCGTGCAAGCAGGCATCGATTCCCTCGGTCTGCCCAGCTGCCGCCTCGCCGTGCGCGAGGCGAAGAAGTGCGGCTTCCGCGCCACGCAGCTCACCGTCGAGCACGAGCCGGAGCACAAGCATCGCCACCTGCACCACATCGAGGCGATGATCGCCGGCAGCACGCTCACCGAGCGGCAGCGCGACCTGGCCCGCCGCATCTTCTGCAAGCTTGCCGAAGCCGAGGCCAAGGTCCACGGCACGACCATCGAGAAAGTCCACTTCCATGAAGTGGGCGCCGTCGATTCCATCGCCGATATCGTCGGCTCGGCCATCGCCTGGGACCTGCTCGGCGTCCAGCGCGTCGTCTGCTCTCCGGTGCCCACGGGACGCGGCTTTGTCGAAATTGCCCACGGCCGGTGCTCGATCCCCGCGCCAGCCACCGGCGAACTGCTGCGCAACGTGCCGCTGGCCAGCTTCGATTGCGAAGGCGAGTTGACCACCCCCACCGGCGCGGCCATCGTCGCAGCGCTCGTCGATGAGTTCGGCCCGCTGCCCGCGATGACCGTCGAGAAGATTGGCTACGGCGCCGGCCAGAAGGATTTTCAGCAGCCGAACATCCTACGGCTGCTTGTCGGCGAAAGCACGCCCAACGAAATCACCGGCGACACGATCGTGCTCCTGGAAACCAATCTCGACGACATCACCGGCGAGCGGATTGGATATTGCGCCGAACGCCTCTGGGCCGCCGGAGCTCTCGACGTCTCGACCACCGCCATCGCCATGAAAAAGAACCGCCCCGGCGTGCTGCTCGCCGTCCAGTGCCGCCCAGCGGATGCCGATAAGCTCGCGGAAATCATCTTCCACGAAACGACGACGCTAGGCCTACGGCGTTCGACCATCCAGCGAATGACGCTTGCGCGGCGGCAGGTAACCGTCAGCACCCCCTTCGGGGAAATCGCCAGCGTCGTAGCCACCCTCCCCGGCGGCGCCGAGCGGTTCTCGGCAGAGTATGACGCCTGTGCCGCCCATGCGGCCCAGCACAACGCAACGCTAGCGGAAGTTCAGCACGCCGCCCGCCAAGCTTGGGAAGCTTCCGGCCGATAAAACCACTATGAGGCCCGCAACGCCGACCGCCGCCAAGCCGCCGACAAACGCCCAAGGCGCCATGACGACGAATGAGGAACTCGCGGCCAACGTCAGTCGCTTCGAAAAGCTCGTCGCCGAGCATAGCGATTACCTGCGACGAATCGAGCTGCTGCTGGACGAGATCGAGGAACACTCACGGCTCGCCCAATAGGCCGACTAAATGTCGTCGGCTGTCAACGGGCGCTGTGCCTGATGTTGAACACGGAGAACGAAGATCATGTCCGGACGCACGGTGAAGAGCACACGATGCGTCCGCTTGCTGCCAACGCCAAAGTTAAGTTGGCGTACATTAACCGGAAAAACATTGCCCTCGGCGGCTCGTGGACACCGCTTGCTCCTTAGCGGCAAGGAGTCAATCGCAGAGATACACGCTTTCCGCCAACGTTGTGCTTGCTCGGCTGAGCGATTTTCAGCCCACCAATCATAGTCGGTTTCGATGTCCTGAATCGCCCGCTCGGAAATAATGACGGGTAACGACATCAGCTTGACTTAGAATCAGGCCGAGCTTCGAATTCTGCCTTGACCTCTTCCCATGGCCGATATCGACCGGCTTCCAGATCGGCGATTCCAGCGTTGATGGCCGCGATACTCTCTTCGCGAGTCAGCTTAGCAACCGCCTCTCGCAAGACATCTTCAGCAGTCGTGTAACGACCGTTCGCGACAAGCGCGCGAACGCTGAACTCCACATCCGAGGGCACCCTTAGGCTCATTGTCAGGCTCCTTGTTTTGTCTCTTACATCGTAGCTTTTCAAGAGATTAAGTCATCTAGCGTCAAATCCCGCCGCGAGGTGTGGTGTATAACGTACACGACAACTTTTCCCGGCCTAACGATGAATACCACCCGGTGGTTCAGCCGCTTCCCAGCTCCTATCGCAAGTTCTCGTAGCGGAACGCCGAGCTTAGCGCTTTCTCGCGCCGGTGGGAATCGATGAGGCGTCTGCTCTAAAGCGTCTAGCGCCTTTTCAACTTCCGCAATCCATCGATTGGCGACTTCA
>JAICUM010000645.1 GCA_025935855.1 Pirellulales bacterium
CATCGGCCGACCGGTACGCTCTCGCCCCCGAAAGTGACGATCATCCCGAAGAGATTCGCCAAGTCCTGTTCAAGACTCGCCGCGGACGAATTTATCGGGCGATCTTTGTCATACGTGGTGATCTGGTTTATGTGCTCCATGTCCGAGGTCCGGGGCAAGACTTGCTTTCCGCGGAGGAATTAAGAACTCTTCCGCAGGGTGAATTCTAAGGACGCGCTCCGATAGGCGCCTAATGCACAGCCTGCCGCCGAATTCTGCCGTCGACATGTCTCCCTGGATGGACCGCTTGTCCGACCGCCTCGGCTCGCTGATCCCGGGCGGTTCCCGCTGGCCGCCGCGGCATCCGGTGAAGGTCAGTCTGGTGATGGGAATCTTAGCCCGCATTATTCATGATCATTCAGCGAAATGGCCTCCTGCGGCGTAGAAGTGTTTGCTGAAAGGACACATACACGCAACAAGGAGGCCGACGATGAGTTTACAGGGTGTGTTGCCGTTTGTCTTCGATTTCCTGCCGAAAAAGCGGATCGAGGTCGAGGTTTCTCCGGCGCGGTTGAGCGGCGATGCGGGGTTGTTGCCCATCCGGCAGTTCGATGAGGCAATTCAGCTCACCGCGCGGTTCGCCGCGGCGCTGGACGATCTGCGTTCGGACTCGGACGTCACGCACACCAAGCTGTCGATGGTGCGGCAGCGGATCTACGGCATTCTCGCCGGCTACGAAGATCAGAACGATCACGATGCGCTCCGCAGCGATCCGGTGTTCCAACTCGTCTGCGATCGCTTGCCGGACGGCAGCGGCGACCTGGCCAGTCAGCCGACGTTGTCGCGGTTCGAGAACGCCGTGACGATCGCCGACTTGTGGCGTTTGCGGGATGTGATGTGCGACGAATTTCTGGACAGCTTCGAGACGCCGCCCGCGCGGATCACGCTCGATCTCGACGCGTTCGACGATGAAGCGCACGGCCGGCAGCAATTGATTTTCTTTCACGGTTACTACGAGCAGTATCAGTACCTGCCGATCGCCATCACCTGCGCCGAGACCGACGCCGTGGCGCTGGTCGGCCTGCGTCATGGCACGTGCCCGGCGTGGCTGGGCGCGGACGACGATCTGCGGTATCTGGTGCGGCGGATTCGCGCGCGCTGGCCGGATGTGGAGATCGTCGTCCGGGCCGACAGCGGGTTCGGCACGCCGCTGATGTACGACGTCTGCGAGGAACTGCGGCTGACGCACACGATCGGACTGGGAATGAATCCGCGGCTGAAAGCGCTCAGCGCGGACCTGTTGGCGCAGGCTCAGCGGCAGTTTGACGAGACCGGCCTCAAGCAGCGGCTGTTCCTCTCGCTGGAGTATCAAGCCGACAGTTGGCCCGCGCCGCGGCAGGTGGTGATCAAGTGCGAGGCGCATGCGGAGGGAACCAATCGCCGCGCGATCTCGACCAATCGGGCCGGCTGGTCCGTCAGTCCCCAGGCCGTCTACGACGAATACGCCGCACGGGGCGAGAGCGAAAATCGGAACAAGGAATTGAAGCGGGAACTGGCGGCGGATCGGACCAGCGATCATCGATTCCTGGCCAACTTCTTCCGCTTGTATTTGCACGCAGCCGCCCTCAATCTGCTGGTGCGATTGCGGCGAGCGACGTCGCGGAGATTGCAGCCGGACGATGTCGGCATCCAGACCGATGTGCCGACCGAGGCCCTCGCGGCGCCGCAACGCCCGACGTTCTTCAACCGCCGCCGCCGCGACGACCCGCTCGGCGAAGGCTTCGCCTGCACGTGGCGAACGCGGCTGATCAAAGCCGCCGCGGAAGTGATCGTCAGCGCGCGGCGCGTGCTGATCCGCTTGAGCGCGAGCTGGCCGTTTGCGGACGAGTACCGGCGCATCTCGCAAGCCGTGCTGGCGTATCCGCGCGACTCGTAACGAGCCGCCCCAGCGGGAAGCCGTGGCTCGTCCAACTTCCCGCGTCATGTTGATCGGACCCGACATCGCCGGCAAACATCACCCTGGGGAAGGGGAAGCTGCGCCCCCCAGACCATTCCCGGCATCCCATCACCCACCAAACAACTTCCCCGGGGGGATGATGAATAATGCGGGATAGCCAGCAGTGCCGCGATTTGATCAGCGGTCAGTCTCAATTTCGGCTGATTTCACTCCCCTTCGCCTCCGGGGTTTCGGCCGGCCGCAATGCACTCGCAGCCATGACAAATCGGTCTTATCTGCTGCTGTTGGACGACGACTTCTGCTTCACGGCAGAGACGAAGATCGAGCGCCTCTGGAATCGGATGGAACAAGACGTGGGGATCTCTGTCGCTGCCGGGGTCTGTTTCGATTGCCATGGCGAAGTCCGTCAACGGCGTTCTTCGGGCGGGATTCTTCGTCGCGAGGGACGGACGCTGATTCACGAGACACAGGCGTGGCGCAACCGCGATGAAGGGCGTTGCGATTTCGTCCCGAATTTCGCCCTCATTCGACGGACCGCGTTTGATCACGTCGCCTGGCGGGGCGGCATCGGCGGCGAGCACTACGATTTCTGTCTTCAACTGCTCGACCAAGGGATGACGGTCGTGCAAGACGAAACAGTTTTGATCGATCATGACCCCGCCACTGCGGCGTTGCCG
>JAICUM010000614.1 GCA_025935855.1 Pirellulales bacterium
GAACCACCGGACGTACTTAGCATTTGCTTAAAGGCTTCACCGGGCAAACAGATGTCTATTAGCCTCAAAGACAAAGAACTTACTGCTGAGCAGTTAACCCTGGACAGTCTTGTCTGCTCAGATGGCGTACTTGCACTTGGCAAATATGGAGCATACGGGCGCATTCAGGTAGCAGGGAAAACGCTAACGGACATCCGCGTTTTGCTTCTGGAACATTTTAAAGGCTTCATAGAGGATGTCGAAGATGTGCAAGTTAGTGTTCGCTCAGAGAATGGTAAATTGGCGCACATATTTGTTCAGCGTGAAGGACATTCCCGTCAGGTCGTCACGATAGAACTAAAGCACCCTTTTGATCCCGACCGGAAGTTAGGCAAGTTCTTCGACCCGGAACTTTCTAAGCTAGCGGCTCTACCGCAAACGAGAATCTCGCTTAAGCGACGAGCGACTTACGATAGAACGCCTGAAAGGGTGCTTCAAGTAATCTGGGATAAGCAGGGGAGATGCCCCACGCCAGAAACGAACTACTCTTTGCTTCCCGGCGATGAGATTCTTATAGATTGCAGTGATACAAATGCGAAGTCGCCGCCGAGTCCGGCGGCAGCACCTGCTCCGGAACAAGACAAGCCGAAGGACTTAAGCGACGAAAGTTTTGTTCAGCTACGCATTGCCGTTGTTGAGGATGCCGAAGGGACGCTCGCGGAGATTGGGGAGCTGAAACAGTCTGGCGAGATGCTTGCCGACTCGTCGATGGCACTCAGCCTGCTGAAGATTCTGGAAAAGCATAAGCTGGTAACGAGGACCTCGTCGCCGCAGTTAATGTTCCAAGTCGGTCAACCGGCGGCCTTGCAAGTCGGCGAAGCAAACGGCGCCAAAAGCGGAGTACGGGTAAGCGTTGATTCTCGACGGTTAGACAAGTCGCGTATGAATTTGGAAGTGGCCGTGCGAGAAGGTTCTGACGAGCAGCGCGGAGGTTTCACGTTGGCCGTGGACGAGCGAAAGACTGGGATCATGAAGTTGCAATCGCGGCTGGGCGTCGCTGGGCCCGCGAAGTATGTGTTTGTAACGGCGGAAATTTCCGGTGGGCCGAGGGTTTATAGTTGGTCGTTGGCGAAGTGAATGTGGACGCGGCGATTCGGGTGCGGCGCTTCGCGGAACCCTCATCCCCAGCCCTTCTCCCTCGGGGAGAAGGGAGCCGGGGAGTTCTTTTCTAGGGACCTTAGCTGTTGAACATGGCTTCGAGTTGGGTGGCGCTAAGGAAGAGGCGGTAGGGGCGGCCGGGGAGTTCGGTGAAGTCGTAGGACTCGTAGAACGATTTGGCGGCGGCGTCGACGCAGTCCAGGATAATGGCGACGAACGGGAATAGCTGCCCGGCGGTATGGCAGTCGGCGAGGGCTTGGGCGAGCAATCGGGCGCCGAGGCCTTGGCGTTGCCACGACTTGTGAAGTCCTAGCCAGGCGAGGATGGCGACCGGCAAGAGCCGGTGGGGGAGTTTTTTGACGAGCTCCGCGGGCAGGTCGCTGAAATCGACCTGGCCCGTTGCCAGGGTGTAAAAGCCGACGACTCGCTGGCGGTCGTCGATCAGGGCTTTGGTGGACGAGAGTCGCTTGGTTTGATGTTGCAGGGCGCGGGAGCGGAGCCAGTCATTGACCAACGGTTGGCCGCAGTCGAAATCTTTGCGGCGATGCGTTTTGGCGAGCGGCTCGAGGCGCAGTCCGGGCGGCCAGGGGACGGCGCTCATGCCTCGCCCCGCATGAGCTTGCCGAGTTGCTTCTGGCGGGCGGTTAGTTTGGCCGGCTGGGAGAGGGCCGTCCAGAAGGCGAGTTGCTCCTCGGCGGTGAGTGCGAGCGTTTGGGATTGCGCGGCGGCGACTTCGCGGCGGGCCTGGCCGACGGTCACGGTGCGAACGTAGTCGCTGACGCTCATCTGCCGGAGCTGGGCGGCCTGGACCAGTGCGTCTTTAGCGGAATCGTCGAGACGGACCATGAGCGAACTTTTGGCGGCTGCGCCATGACCATTGGTTTTGGGCATCGTTGAGATCCTCCATTTTAAGTGTATTGCAAATTGCAATACGGTCAAGGCGGGGGGCCAGAAGACGGCGACCGGCGGTGGGGTCGCGGCGTGGGATTTGTTGGTTGGGGTGAAACGCGCTCCCCTTCGGCGGACCTGCGGGTCGCGGCTAAACGGGTGATTTGTGGGGTTGCGTTTTTAGGAAGACCGCGACCAGCGGTCGCGGCTTTATGGGGGTAGCGGGGCGGCGTGTTCTTGGCGGGTAGGGGGGATCGGTTTACAATTCGTCGAGTGTTTGCGGTCGCCGCAACGCCCTGCCGCCTTTGCCGTTTGGAACTCCATGATCGCTCCCGCTCACGAACACTCGCACTCGACGAAACCCAACTCTTTTGAGGTCCGCATCCTGCGGCAGGACGCCCCCGGCGAGCCGAGCTACTGGGAACGCCACCGGGTGACCTACGAGCCGGAGATGAACGTGATCAGCGTGCTGCAGCGGATTGCGGCGCAGGCGACGACGGCGGAGGGGCAATCGACCACGCCGGTGGCCTGGGACTGCAATTGCCTGGAAGAGGTGTGCGGCGCCTGCACGATGCTGATCAACGGGCGGACGCGGCAGGCTTGCTCGGCGCTGGTGGACCGGCTGCTGGAAGACGAGCCGGACGGGATCGAGCTGCGGCCGATGAGTAAGTTTCCGGTGTACCGGGATTTGTGCGTCGATCGGCGGCGGATGTTCCGGGTGCTGGAAAAGCTGAAAACGTGGGTCGAGGTGGATGATTACATCGACCGCGGGCCGGGGCCGCGCGAGTCCCAGTTGCA
>JAICUM010000314.1 GCA_025935855.1 Pirellulales bacterium
GCTCGTGTTTTTGCCGCAGATTTGCCTGCTGTTCTTCGTGCTGGCGCTGTTGGAAGACTCCGGCTACATGGCCCGCGCGGCGCTGGTCATGGACAAGCTGATGCACAAAGTCGGCCTGCCAGGCAAGGCGTTCGTGCCGCTGCTTTCGGCCCATGCCTGCGCCATCCCCGCGATCATGTCCACGCGGGTGATCGAGGACCGCCGCGATCGGCTCGCGACGATTCTGGTCATTCCGCTCATGACCTGTTCGGCGCGCATCCCGGTGTACGCGATGGTGACCGCCCTGCTCTTTCCGAGCGCGCCGGTGAAAGCCGCGGCCGTCTTCGCCGGCGCCTATTCGCTGGGCATCGTCACTGCGCTGGCGATGGCGTGGATTTTCAAACGGACGCTGCTCAAAGGCCCGATCCGGCCGCTGGTGATTGAACTTCCGAATTACCGCCGGCCTTCACTTCGCAACGCACTGCTGTTGACGTTCGATCGCGCCTGGGCGTTCATCACCACGGCCGGCACGGTCATTCTCGCCATCTCGCTCGTGCTGTGGGTGCTAGCGAACTATCCCAAGACGCCGATCGAAAATATGCCTCCAGAGGTGCAGGCTCAACTGGCGCAACTGAACGCCGCCGGCGACCAGGCGGGAGCCAAACATCTAGCCGAGCAAACCGAGCTGGAAAACTCCTTCGCCGGCCGGCTCGGCCAAGGCATTCAGCCCGTCTTCGAGCCGCTGGGCTTCGACTGGAAGTTGAGCGTCGGCGTCCTCAGCTCGTTCGCGGCACGCGAGGTCATTGTCTCAACTACGGCCGTTCTCTATGGGCTAGGATCGAGCGGCGCCGACGATGGGGTTGATTCACTCCTCGGCCGCTTGCGCCATGCCACGCGAGCTGACGGCTCTCCCGTGTTCACTACCGCGACCTGCCTCAGCCTGCTCGTGTTTTACGTCCTGGCGATGCAGTGCCTGCCGACGCAGGCGATTACTCGCCGCGAGACGGGTACGTGGAAGTGGCCGCTTATTCAGTTCGGCTACATGACCGGTCTGGCCTATGCCGCCGCGCTTGTCACGTATCAAATTGCCTCGCACATGGGCGGCTAAGCGCCAAGTGTAGGCCTCTCGCTCCGCGAGAGGCGACCATCTCGCGGAGCGAGATGGCTATACTTGCGCCTCCCATGATGCCGCTTACCGTCTGACCACCTACAATGTCGTGATGCGCATCTATCTCGACAATGCAGCAACCAGTTGGCCGAAGCCGGAACCGGTGTACGCCGCCGTCGATCGCTACCAACGCGAGATCGGCGCCACCGCCGGCCGCGGCGCTTATCGCGACGCCGTCGAAGCGCAGCGCGTGGTGGACGACGCCCGCCGTCGCTGCGCAAGTCTCTTTGCCGTCAGCGATCCAAGTCGCATAGTCTTCGGCTCGAACGGCACCGACATGCTCAATCTCGCGCTGCACGGTCTGCTACGCGAAAGCGATCACGTCATCACGACGGTTTGCGAACATAACTCCGTACTTCGCCCGCTGGCTGAACTTTCGCGCACCCGCGGCGTGACGATCACACACGTCCGCTGCGATTCGCACGGCTACGTCGATCCACAAGACATCAAACATGCACGAACGTCCAAGACGCGGCTCATCGCCGTGACGCACGCGTCAAACGTCACCGGCGCCATTCAGCCGATTCGAGAGATCGTCAGCACCGCCGACGGCGCCCTCACGCTGATCGACGCGGCCCAATCTGCCGGCCACGTGCCGCTCGACCTAAACGAAGTGCCAGCGGATCTCGTTGCCACCAGTGGCCACAAAGGCCTGCTCGGGCCACTCGGCACGGGGCTGCTCTACATTCGTCCCGGCGTCGAGAAATTGTTGAAACCCGTACGACAAGGCGGCACAGGCGTTAACAGCACCGAGGATCATCAGCCAGACGAGCTGCCGCAACGCTACGAAGCCGGGAATCTGAACGCCCCTGCCCTCGCGGGCCTCGGCGCCGCAGCCGCCTTTTTGCTAGAGCGCCCCGTCTCCGCCAACGCGGCCCACGAATCAGCGCTGGTTCGCCGACTCATCCATGGATTGCAATCCATCTCCGCGGTGCGCATCTATGGCCCACCGCCGGGCGAGCCGCGTGCATCGGTTGTCAGCTTCTCGGTCGAGGGATATGATCCGCAGGAGTTCGCCGCCGCGCTGGACGCGGCGGCGGGCCTCCAGTGCCGCGCGGGGCTGCACTGTGCTCCCCGCATGCACGATGCCCTCGGCACGACGAAGCTCGGCGGCCTGGTCCGCATGAGCGTCGGCTGGTCTACCACGGCCGAAGAAATCGATCACGCTCTCGACGCCATCGCCGCCATTGCCGGCGCTTAAATGAAAGGATTCGCATGCCCAAGGCTCAAACTCAAACTGCCGCTAACACCGAGCCTTGGTACGCCGACGGCTTGCGTTTCAATTGCACCGGCTGCGGCGATTGCTGCACCGGCGCCCCGGGCTACGTATGGGTCAACCAACAAGAGATCGAAGCCCTCGCCGCTCGCCTTGGCATGTCAATCGCAGCGTTTGAAAAGCAGTACGTGCGGCAAGTCGGCGTCCGCCGCACGCTCAAAGAGCGAAAGAATTACGACTGCGTGTTCCTCGACGCCGAAACGCATCGCTGCACGGTATACGAGGATCGCCCTCGCCAGTGCCGTACTTGGCCATTTTGGGACTCGAATCTCAAGTCGCCCGAAGCTTGGCAGGCCGCCTGCGATGCCTGCCCTGGCAGCGGCCAAGGGAAGCTCTACACGATCGAGAAGATCCAAGAGCAAGCCGCCGTGATTCGCGTGTAAAGCCGTATCGGCGACTTTTAGTCGCCGCGTCATCCCGACGGCAATTCTTTTCTACGGCGGTTGAAAACCGCCGCTACAGCCAGCATCGCTAGCGGCTTAACCGTCGTGAACGACTTTAACGATTAGTTCAAGTCTCGCGGCCATGCGGCCGATCATAGAAGGGCGGCGCCGCTGCACGCACCGCCGGCGCTACGGCTCTTTGACAACTAAATCACCCGTTGACTGCAATCGGAAGCAGCCAGTCAAACCGGCCCTGTCGGCCGCCCCAAAAGGGTTTGGCCGGTCCATTCGCCGTACGAATGTCGCTTTTCGCCCGCGAATGCCTTTCTTGACTCTAATGCTTACGCCAATTACACTTGGAGCGAGTGACCGCCCTTTATCAGCATGACCTGCGTCACGACTTACGACGACGCACGTCGCGGCTCTAGGGGACTCAATCGTGACCAAAAAAGAGATCGTGAAGACCATCTCCGACGAGATCGGACTCACGCAATTGAAGACGAAGGAGATCGTCCAAAAGACGTTCAACGCCATCGTCGAAACGCTCGTTGAGGACCGCCGCATCGAGCTGCGGAACTTCGGCGTTTTCGAGGTGAAACGCCGGGCGGCCCGCAAGGCTCGCAACCCGCGCACCGGCGAGAAAGTCTTTGTCCCAGAAAAGTTTGTGGTTACGTTCAAACCCGGCAAGGAGATGGAGGAACGAGTTCGCGAGCTTGAGCGGCAAGCCAATGAAGCCGCTCGCCAGGGACTCGAAATGAATCACCAGGCGGCGCCGCCACCGCCGCCAAGCCACACAATCCCCGGTCCGGCAACGAGTTACGATTCTGGCCACACCGGATGATATCGCTGTTCCACCGCCGAGACGTGCATTCGCCGCAAGCAGGCACTTGGCGCCGCGAACCCCTCTCGACGCAACATACTACGGTCGTTAGGATTGCAGCCCTTTTCCTAGATTGAAAGTTGGGCGCGATCCACGCAAAACTTTTCCGACAAACTAATCAGCAACTTTTCTGATCGATCGCCGTCGACCATGACGGGGTCGATCGAGCCGCATAACTCAAGGATTGAAAGGCGCTTGCGCCGCCGGTGTACCGGCACGGCATGCGCCGTTGGGCAGCTCAAGGAGGAGCTACGCAATGCGTAAATGGCTCATTTCAGCCGCGCTAGCCTGTCTGCTGGTTCCCAGCACCGGCTGCTTGATCCCCATGTACTCAGGCGATCCGGCTCGCCGTGCGCAGGAGCTGTTCTACACGTCCGAAAACCTGCGCTTGCTCCTGGATGAATGGGAGCGCATTTGGTTCTTGGATCAGCCGAGCCATCTGACGCCCTTTAGCGTCCACGGCGGGATTATCTAACGCCGCACGCTTCTAAAGTCCACCGCCAAGATACGCGGCGCGTGTCGGCCATTTCGGTCGATGCGCGCCGCTCGCTTTGCGCTTCCTTGCGACAACGTGGCGAAAGCGTCATTCTGAGTTCTGCTAGCCCTCCCCGCCCAGCGCATGCCCCGATGAGCACCCTTCCTGACCTTCGAATACAGCTTGGGCGTCTATCGCTTCCCAATCCGATTCTCGTCGCCTCGGGCACGTTCGGCTACGCGCGCGAGATGGAACGGCTGATCGATCTCTCACGCCTCGGCGGCATCGTTCCCAAGACGGTGACCCGCCAGCCCCGCATTGGCAATCCGCCGTGGCGAACTATCGAAACGCCCGCCGGCATGCTCAATTCGATCGGACTCGATAACGACGGCATCGACGCGTTTATTCAGCACCACATGCCCTATTTGGCGACCGTCGGGGCGCCAATCATCGTCAGCATCGCCGGCCGGACCGCCGAAGAGTTCGTCGAGATGTCGGCGCAGCTAAACGAGGTCCAGGGCGTCGCGGCGGTTGAGCTCAACGTCTCCTGTCCGAATGTCAGCGGCGGCGTCGATTTCGGTACGAATGCGCCCATGTGCGAGCGGCTGGTAGCGGACTGCCGCCGGGCCTGTTGGCGACCGATCATTGCGAAACTGACGCCCAACGTTACGAGCATCACCGACATTGCCAAGGCGGCTGAAGCGGGCGGCGCCGACGCCATCTCGCTCATCAACACCTGCCAGGGCATGGCCGTCGATTGGCGGCGGCGGCGGCCCATGCTCGGCAATGTCATCGGCGGGCTGAGCGGCCCCGCCATCAAGCCGATCGCCCTCCGCTGTATATACCAGGCCGCCAAAGCCGTCCGGACGCCGCTCATCGGCATCGGCGGCATCGCCACGGTCGACGACGTCATGGAATTCCTCGTCGCCGGCGCCACGGCGGTTCAACTGGGCACGGCGAACTTTTACAATCCAACCGTGTCCATGCAGGTGCTCGACGCCCTGCCCGCCGCTCTACGCGAGCTGAACGCCGCTTCAGTGGCTGAAGCGGTCGGAACCTTACAAGCCTAGATGTCACCTTACCGCTTAGTCCCTCAATCATGCGCGTCCTCAGCGGCATCCAACCCACTGGCCCCTTCCACTGGGGCAATTACTTCGGCGCGATCCGCCAATACATCGAGCTGCAAGACCAGGCGGCCGAGGCGTATTACTTCATCGCCAATTTGCACGCGCTCACCACCGTCCGCGATGCAAAGCTCCTGCGGCAATATACGCTCAACGGCGCCATTGACCTGTTGGCGCTTGGCCTGAACCCCGACAAAGCCATCCTTTTTGTGCAGTCTGACGTGCCCGAGGTGAGTGAACTCTGCTGGCTCCTACTCACCGGCACGCCGATGGGCCTCTTGGAACGCGCGGTGAGTTACAAAGATAAGCTCGCCAAAGGCCTGAAGGCGGACGCCGGCCTGTTCACTTATCCGGTGCTGCAAGCCGCCGACATTCTGGCCTACGACGCCGACATCGTGCCTGTGGGCGAAGATCAGATTCAGCACATCGAAATGTGCCGCGACATCGCCGGTAGCTTCAACCACCACTTCGGCGAGACGTTTGTTTTGCCGAAGGGAAAGGTGCTCGACACGTCGGCGCGAGTCCC
>JAICUM010000506.1 GCA_025935855.1 Pirellulales bacterium
CCCCATCGGCGTCATCACCGCGTTCAACTTTCCCGTCGCCGTCTGGGCGTGGAACGCCGCCATCGCTTGGGTGTGCGGCGATCCGGTCATCTGGAAGCCCTCCGAAAAAACCCCGCTCTGCGCGATCGCCTGCCAATCGCTCTTCCAGCAAACGCTCGCCACAACGCCCGACGTCCCGCCCGCGATTTCAAGCCTCGTCATCGGCGGCGTCTCCGTCGGCCAACAGCTTGCATCATCGCCACGCCTCCCGCTCATCTCTGCCACCGGCTCCACGCGCATGGGCCGCGCCGTCGCCGAAACAGTCGCCAAGCGCCTCGGCCGCTCGCTCCTGGAGCTCGGCGGCAACAACGGCATGATCGTCACGCCCTCGGCCGACCTCGATCTAGCGGTGCGATCCATCGTCTTCGCCGCCGTCGGCACCTGCGGCCAGCGCTGCACGACGCTCCGCCGCGTCATCGTGCATGAATCCATTGCCGACGAGCTGCGCGATCGGCTGCTAAAACTCTACGAGCGCGTCCCCATCGGGGATCCCACCAAGCCGGGTACGCTCATCGGCCCGCTTATCGACGAGCCGTCCGCCAAGCAAATGGACCAGGCGCTCAGCGCCGCGAAAGAGCAGGGCGGCAAAGTTCACGGCGGCGGCCGCGCGACCGATGGCGTGCCAGCTGGCGGCGCTTACGTGCGGCCGGCGATCGTCGAAATCACGCCCAACGCGCCGATCGTCCAGCAAGAAACCTTCGCGCCGATTCTCTACCTGATGCGCTACCGCAACTTCGACGAAGCGCTCGCCACACACAACAACGTGCCGCAAGGCCTTTCCTCAGCCATCCTCACCGGCGATGTCCGCGAAGCGGAACAGTTCTGCTCGCCCAGCGGCTCGGACTGCGGCATCGTCAACGTGAACATCGGCACGAGCGGCGCGGAAATCGGCGGCGCCTTCGGCGGCGAAAAAGAAACCGGCGGCGGCCGCGAATCCGGCAGCGACGCGTGGAAGCAATACATGCGCCGTGTCACCAACACGGTGAACTACTCAAAAGACCTGCCCCTCGCCCAAGGCATCAAGTTCGACGTTTAACGTAGGGCAGTCTCTCCGAGACTGCCGATGCGAGTCTCGGAGAGACTCGCCTACAGTTGCGCGATGCGCGCCGTCTCCTCGTAATCCCGAATTCCCGCCGTCGCCCCCAAACACGTCACGCAACAAGCCCCCGCCGCGGACGCCAGCCGCCCCGCCTCCGCAGCGCTCAGTCCGCGCAACAATCCCGTCAACAAGCCGCCCAGAAAACAGTCCCCCGCTCCCGTCGTATCAATCACCGCCCCCGGCGGTTTCGCCGCGGCAATCTCCAAAAACTCCCCCGGCTTCGGACTGAGTAGCGCCCCGCGGCTCCCCAGCTTCACGCCCAAAAAGCCCGCCGCCCCCGCGTCTCGATACGCCGCGATAATCTTCCGCGGATCTTCTTCGCCCGTCTGGTGTACCGCCTCGCCGTGGCTCGGCACATAAACATCCAAATGCCGCAGCACCGGCTTCAGCGGCCCAAACGTCCCGCCATCCCCCGCCGCGTCGAGGGCCGTGAGGCAACCTTCCTTGCGCAGCGCCGCCAGCACCTCCGGCAAATCCCCAATCAAATTCGGCAGTAGCGGGTAATACCCCAACAGCACCGCCCGCGCCCGGCGAAACAAATCCAAGTGATCCAAAAACGCCCGCCGGTCCAGCAGCTTCGGGGCCCCCACGCAGTGCACGAAGCTCCGCTCGCTGCTCGGGTCGATGAGCACCGCCGTCGTGCTCGTCGCCCCCGTAGGATGCACCAACAGCCCGTCGTCGCGCAGCCCCTCAGCCGCATACCGCCGGCGAATCACCTCCGCCCATGCGTCGTTCCCCACATAGCTGAACGCCGCGACGCGCATCCCCAGCCGCGTCATCGTGATGCCGGAGTTCGACACAATGCCGCCGGTCGTCAGCTCCAGCGGCTCGGCCTCAATCAGCCGCCCCCCGCCAATCGCCTCCTCCAAATTCACCGGCCGCACCAGCACACCCACCACGCACGACCCACAAACCACGCAATCAAGGTCTTTATTCATGCGATGCGCTCAAATACCTAGCAGGAGGAAACAGAGATAACAGAGAAAAAAACCAATTCACATTCCTTCTCTTCTCTGTTTCCTCTGTTCCCTCCTGTTCAATCTATTTCTTTTGTCTTCTCTGCGCCTCTGCGAGAGATCCCATCCGTCACGGCGCCAGCCGATAAGCCTGCCGCTCAAACGGATTGTCCCGATAAGCGTCCCCGCCGCGAAGCCAGATGACGGCCGAGCATACCAAATAGGCCGGAATGAACAACGGCCCCCAACGCTCATACTGCCGCACATGCACCAGTTCATGCTCGCGCGTCAGATCAAGCGCAGCCGCCGTCTGCCCAAGAATGACGTGCCCCCACGTCATCGCCATCGCCCCAGAACAAATGGGCGCTCGATCCAAGAGCCACGACACGGCCCCGCCATGAAACTCGATAGTCCGTCCCCGCCGCCGAGCCGACCCACCGCTCAACAGTCCCGCCGCGCCCGCCAACAATCCCACGCAAGTCCAAGGCAGCGCCCAACAATACGCCGCTATGGAAAATAGTGGCGTGCAGCTCCGTTTCATTTGTGCCTGGTGTTAGCCGGCGCCGTCTCGGCGCCGCGCAGTGCTAAGCTCGAAACTCAAAACGGCATCGAGACGACGCCGCTCTAACATGACTCAAAAAAACAGCCAGCGGAGAGGACGTGTAAGCCGGGTTCTGTTCGCGGCTCGCGCCGCGCGGCGATCATTCCTCTAGGGCGGCAGTTGCCTGCCGTCTCAAGCAGCCTACCCGGAAGTCATCACGAAGCGGACCGCTTCTGCTCCCTGCTTGGCCTTGCGTCGGGCGGGGTTTACCGAGCCAGGCGAGTCGCCCCGCCTGCTGGTGCGCTCTTACCGCACCGTTTCACCCTTACCACGCGCGGCGCACGAGACGCAACGCGCGCGGCGGTTTGTTTTCTGTGGCACTTTCCCTGGTCTCACGACCGGTGGGCGTTACCCACCGCCCTGTCCTGCGACGCCCGGACTTTCCTCTCGCCAGCCAGGCCGAAGCCTCGCCAACCAGCGATCGCCCAGTCCTCTCCGCTTGCTGTAGGCATTATTCTATTCTGACCATGCGCCCATGCCCACCTTTGCCGAGAAAGGTCCAGAATGGCTGTTAGGAGCCGATGCAATGCGCCAGCATCGCGGAACGAATACGCACCTAGCGGCTCGCTCGCCTCAGGGCTCGGAGATCCCCAGCTGCCGGCATATACCCCGTGCCGTGTAGTCGTTGATCTCGCGATGCCGCGGCACGGAGGCCTGCTGCTCGTTGGCCGGATTAACCCACACCGAGTGACTGCGCCCTTCGCGCAACAATTCGCATCCCTGCCGGCGAAGGTGCTTCACCAGGTCCTTTCGCTTCACGAGGCGACCTCGCCCGCCGGCGTCTGCTCAACATCGCTGCTTGCACTGAGATGGAGGTAAATAGGCTCCTCAATATCCATCTCCGGATCACTCGCATGAGGATTTGGCGCCGGAAGCGGCTGACCAAGCTCCAAATGCGCTTCCGCGACATCGAGCAGTGCGCCTGTGAGCAAGCGTCGCTCCTCCGTCAGATCGGC
>JAICUM010000495.1 GCA_025935855.1 Pirellulales bacterium
AAAAGCCCTCACACCTCCAGTCGTTGCGCGTTCGAACCCACGCTACGCGCGCTTTGCGAACGGCAAGCATCGCCGTTGCTGTTCTGCAGTCGGCGGCGACTCTAGCCGCCGCGCCCTGCCGCATCGAAGTCCTCGACAAGCAAAACCACTGGCCCGTCCCGCTGGTGCAGCTTCGCACCACCGACGACATCGTCCTGGTCTCCGACAACGCCGGCGTCATCGCCGTCGATCAGCCCGACCTGCTGAACCGCGAAATCTGGTTCGAGATCATCGGCCACGGCTACAACGTTCCCAAAGACGGCTTCGGATTCCACGGCAAGCGGCTCACCTGCAAACCCGGCGAGACGCTCCAGGTCGAGGTCGAGCGCTCGAACATCGCCAAGCGGCTCGGCCGGCTCACCGGCGGCGGCCAGTTCGCCGAGAGCCAGAAGTTCGGCCAGCACACCGACTGGCGCGAGCCGAACGTCTTCGGCTGCGACACCGTGCAGTGCGCCCAGTACCGCGGCAAATGCTACTGGCTGTGGGGCGACACCGACGTCCCCTGGTACGGCCTCGGCATCTTCGACAGCAGCGGCGCCACCACCGCGGCCCGGCCGATCAAGTCCCTCCAGCCGCCGCTGCAAGTCGAGTACGACTACTTCACCGACGCCAAAGGCCGTCCGCGCGGCGTGTGCCCGATGCCCGGCAAAGGTCCGACGTGGGTCGGCGGCTACGTCGTGCTCCCCGACCGCAACGGCCGCGAGCGACTGGTCGGCACGTACTCGAAGATTCGCCAACCAATGGAGGTGTACGAAACCGGCCTCTGCGCGTGGAACGACGACAAGGACGTGTTCGAGCTGGTCCGCAAAGTGTGGAGCAAGTCGGACAAGTCGCCGAAGCGCTCCCTCGTGCCGAACGGCCACCCCGCGTTCTGGACCGACGAGCACGGCCAGCGCTGGCTGCTGTTCGGCAACCCGCTGCCTAACTTCCGCTGCCCCGCCACGTTCGAAGCGTGGCAAGACGAGAAGACCTGGCAAGAGCTCACGCCGCCCAAGTCGCTCAAGTCCGCCGACGGCAAAGAAGACGTGGCGCCCACCTCGGGCTCGATCGCCTGGAACGGCTACCGCAAACGCTGGGTCACGGTGTTCGAGCAAATCTTCGGCAAGCCCTCCGCCTTCGGCGAGCTATGGTACGCCGAGGCCGATTCGCCCACCGGCCCGTGGGGCCCCGCGGTGAAGGTGCTCACGCACGATAACTACACGTTCTACAACCCGCGGCTCCATCAGGAGTTCACCGACGCGAGCTCGCCGATCCTGCTGTTCGAAGGCACGTACACGTCCAGCTTTGCCGACCACCCGCAGCGCACGCCGCGCTACGACTACAACCAGATCCTCTATCGCCTCGACCTCAACGACCCCGCACTGAAACCCGCCCAGTAACGGTGGCGTTCAATTGGAACGGGTGCCATGCCCACGGAGGTCCGCCGACGTGGGCATGTGAGCTGTTCGTCATCATGCCCACGCAGACGTGGGCATGGCACGCCTTCTTGGAGAAGTACCGGCTGGCGTTCCGCCGCGCAGCGTTTAATATGACTCGCAAGGATTCGCACAGCGTTCTTCGTCACAGGGCAGGCGAGCCATGCACACTCTGCACTGGATCGATTGGGCGGTCATCGCCGCCTACTTCGGATTGCTCCTCGGCGTGAGCTGGTGGGTCATCCTGCGCGGCCGCGAGACGACGTCCGACTACTTCCTCGCCGCCCACTCATTGGGCTGGTTCACCGTCGGCGCCTCGATCTTCGCCTCGAACATCGGCTCGGAGCACCTCGTGGGCCTCGCCGGCTCCGGCGCCACCGACGGCGTGGCGATGGCCCACTACGAGCTGCACGCCTGGTGCCTGCTCGTGCTCGGCTGGCTGCTCGTGCCGTTCTACATGCGGTCGCGGGTGTTCACGATGCCGCAGTTTTTGGAGAAGCGCTTTTCGCCGGCGTCGCGGTACGTGCTCTCCATTATTTCGCTCGTGGCGTACATCGTCACGAAGATCGCCGTGGGCATTTACGCCGGCGGCGTGGTGTTCCAGGCGCTCTTGCCGGAGATGAACATCGCCGGCTGGGACGGCTTCTGGATCGGCTCAGTGCTGGTGCTGGTCGTGACGGGCCTGTACACGACGCTCGGCGGTTTCCGCGCCGTCGCCTATACCGAGGCGTTGCAGACGATCATCCTGATCATCGGCTCGGCGCTCGTCACGTGGTACGGGCTAGAAAAAGTGGGCGGCTGGCACGAGCTGCACGAGACCGTCGGCAGCGAGATGTTCAACATCTGGAAGCCGATCGTGCCGGCCGGCGTCGAGTTCACGTGGAAGCCGATTTCCGAAGTGGCGCCGACCGGCCAGCTAGTGCGGCAAGCCTGGTATTTCGATTTCCCGCATCACTACCCGTGGCTGGGCATGGTCATCTGCGCCCCGGTCATCGGCCTTTGGTACTGGTGTACCGATCAATACATCGTGCAACGGGCGCTGGGTGCTCCGAATCAGCGCGAGGCTCGCCGCGGCTGCATCTTCGCCGGCTACTTGAAGCTGCTGCCGGTGTTCATCTTCATCATTCCGGGCGTCATCTGCTGGGCGCTCATCATAAAGCATCAGGCCGGCCAGGCGAGCGACGTCGACTTCAGCGGCATGACCAACGCGCAAGGCCAGATCACCGACAGCGGCCAGGGCTTTCCGCTCATGGTGAGGAACGTGCTGCCGATCGGCGTGCGCGGCATGGTGGTGGCGGGACTCTTGGCGGCGCTGATGAGCTCGCTGGCCGGCGTGTTCAACGCCTGCGCCACGCTGTTCACGATCGATCTCTACACGAAGATTCGCTCCGGCTCTTCCGAGGCGCACCTCGTGAGAGTCGGCCGCATCGCCACGGCCGTCATGGTCCTCATCGGCATGATGTGGATACCGGTCATTCGCGGCTCGCGCGGCTTGTACGACTACCTGCAAAACGTGCAGGGCTACCTGGCGCCGCCGATCTTTGTGGTGTTCTTCTTGGGCATCTTTTGGAAGCGGCTCAACGGCGCCGGCTGCCTCGCCGCCTTGATAACCGGCTTCGTCGTGGGGCTGTTTCGCCTGGGGGTCGATACGATGCCCAAGCTGTACCCGCCGACGGCCGACAGCCCCGGCTTTACCTACGCTGAAAACTCGTTCTTGTGGATCGTGAACAAGATTTACTTCCAGTATTTCAGCGTCATTATTCTGGCGATCAGCGCGGCGGCGATGATCATCGTCAGTTACCTCACCCGGAAGCCAGACTACCAGCAACTCGCCGGTCTCACATTTGGAACGCTGCGCTCCGAAGATCGAATTGAAACGCGCCACAGTTGGGGAGCCGGCGAGCTGGCGACGTCGCTCGGGCTGCTGGTTTGCATCGTCGCGGCTTATTTGTACTTTACCGGATGATCGGGTCATTCACATCGATGATGATTCGCGAACTGATTGGCGTCGCGGCGATAATGGTTCTGGCCGCCGTCTTATCGCGGCCATCCCTCGCGCGGGACGCTGACGGCTCGAATACGCCGCCCGGCAACAAAATGATTCGCGAGTATCTCGCTCAGGAAACCGCGAAGATCGAAGCGAAGCTCGACGATGACTTCACTTCGCTCAAAGAATGGCAAGCGCGGCGGCCGAAGTGCCTCGAAGAGTACTTCTACATGCTCGGCCTGTCGCCGATGCCCGAGCGGACGCCGCTGAAGCCCGTCATCACGCGGACATGCAAACGCGACGGCTATGAAGTGGACATGCTCTACTTCCAAAGCCGGCCGCGGCTGTATGTAACTGGCAACTTGTATCG
>JAICUM010000368.1 GCA_025935855.1 Pirellulales bacterium
AGCCGGGGAACACGGCGTCACTGTCGTCGCTTGATTTTTCGCTGCGACGTTCCGCGGTGGCCGCGCCGGACAGCTATGCTGTGGAGGCGAGCACCGACGGGTTTGCGACGGCTGGGACGACGGTGGCGACGTTCAACTATTTTGGTCGCAGTTCGGGCAGTGTGCCTCCTGGCGGCGTCACGCCGTATCAATGGATGACCACTGATACGGCGGGCCAGGGCGACGGAAACCCGGTGAGCACGATTGACCTATCGACGACGCCCTTATTGCAGAACATTGCCGGCGGCACGACCGTGACGTTCCGGCTGCTGGGCTGGGGCAATATCAGCGGGTCAGCCGACACGAACACCGTGGCGATGGGTCGTTCGCACGCCGCCGCCAATGGCGTCGGCTCCGGTGGACCGTCGATTCAGGGGACGGTGACGGCGGTTCCTGAGCCGGCCACGTTGGCCCTGGTGGGCTGCGTGGCGGTGGGAGGACTGGTGTTTCGCCGCCGCGGCTAAGAAGCCACTTGAGAACGCGCTTGGCCGGGGGGCTAAGCACTTGGACGGCGCGCTGACGGGGTTTCCTGTTGGCGCGCCGTTTTTTGTTTGCTGGATGCTCGATGCTGGATGCTCGATGCTGAAACCAAGTCCTAATCGTACTTGTACTCGAAGTTGACGTTGGGAGTACACGGCGACTAAAAGTCGCCGCTACGAGGGGTTGAGGCGCCAGAGGGCGCTGCGGGTGCTGGTGACGGCTCGGCAGCCGCTGTCGAGGGCTTCGCGGACGTCGAGTTCGGTGCGGCAGAGGCCGCCGGCGATGCGCGGCAGCGGGCACTGGCGGAAATCGGCGGCGACTTTTACGGCGGCGGCGGCGGGCAAGATTTCGATCGCGTCGGCCTGCGATTTGTTGACCACGAATATGCCGCGCTCGACGGCCCGGCTATCGGAGATAAAGAGCCGAACGATCGAGAGCATGCCGAGCTTTCGGGCGGGCTTGGCCAGATGATGATGGACGGTCACGATGCCGGTGAGGCGGGGGAAGTTGGCGAGGAATTCGAGACCGGCCTCGCTGTTTTCCAGGCCGGCCACCAGGTCGATGTGGACGAACAGAGCCACGTCGGCCAGTTCGGGCTGTTCGAACAGCTTGAGCACCTGCGGCAGCTCGGCCAGATTGCCGCCCTGGAGGAAGACGGAACTGGCGCGTCCGATGAGGGCGGCTTCCCGGCCCGGGTTCCAAACGACGGGGATTACGGGTTGGCGCAAACAGCGTTCGATCGAGGGCCGGGCCATGGAAATGCCTTGGGGCCGCCGCTTCAGTCCGACAGACGAGAAGATTCTGGCGCGGCGACGATTACGGAGGAGTCACAAAACGCTTGACTTCGCCGGGTGACACGGTTAATAATGGCACACGCTGGGGCAACCTGGCAACTAATCGAAAAAACTTATTGCATGGCTCGGCCTAGAGATCAAGAGAAAGGCCCTGCGGGTTGCACCGCGGGGCCTTTTTTATTTGGCTTTTCGAGAACGACCAAGCTTTCAACATGTCACAGGCGGCGGAACGACTGGTGAACGACTCGAGCGCCTTGCGCGCCCAGCTTGAAGAGCGGCCGCTGGATGTGCTGGTGGTCGGCGGCGGCATTGTTGGCAGCGGCGTGGCGCGCGACGCGGCGATGCGTGGGCTGCGAACGGGGTTGGTCGAGCAGCGGGATTTCGCCTCGGGTACGAGCAGCCGCTCGAGCAGGCTACTGCATGGGGGGATGCGGTACCTGGCGCAGGGGCGCGTCGGGCTGGTGTGGGAAGCCAGCCGTGAGAAGTCGGTGCTGCGGCGGATTGCTCCGCATTTGGCTCAGCCGCTTGAGTTCATCTTCCCGACGCGGAAGGCGAACGGCTGGCCGAAGTGGAAGCTGGGCTTCGGCGTGAAGGTGTACGACTGGCTGTGCGGCATTGGCCAGGGGGGCGGCAGCGGCAGCTTGAACGTACAGGAAACGCTGGCGCGGCTGCCGGGCTTGAATGACGAGCAACTGACCGGCGCCGTGCGGTATCACGACGCGCTCACAAACGACTCGCGGTTGGTGCTCGACACGATTGGCGACGCGCGGCGGCATGGCGCCATTGCGTGCAATTACCTGCGGCTGGTCGAGGCGGCGCCCGATGGGGGGATGTGGCGCTGCACCTTGGAGGATCAGCCGACGAAGGCGACGCACGTTGTGCGGGCGCGCTCGGTGGTGAATGCCACGGGGCCGTGGTCGGACCGGATGCCGAATTCGACGACGTCGCTGCGGCTGACCAAGGGGGTTCACCTGGTCGTCGATCGGAAGCGCTTGAACGTTTCCGACGCCGTCGTGCTGGCTGAAGGGTCGCGAATCTTGTTTGTGATTCCCTGGGGCGAGCGACTCATCCTCGGCACGACGGATACGGATTACCGCGGCTCGCTCGAGGAGCCGCCGTGCGATGATGAGGACATCGCGTACATCCTGGAAGTGGTGAACGAGGGGTTCCCGGGGGCGAAGCTCGGCCGCGGGGATTTGGTGAGCACGTGGTCGGGGCTGCGGCCGTTGGTGGCGGATAAGCGGGGGAACCCGTCGGATATTTCGCGGCGGCATAAGATCGAGATGAGCCATGCCGGCTGGTGGGACGTGACCGGCGGGAAGCTGACGACCTATCGGCTGATGGCCGAGGAGACGGTCGATTCGATCGTGGAGCATTTGGATGTGAAGGCGGCGCCGTGCCGGACGGCGACGGCGCTGCTGCCGGCTGGGGGTGATGGCTGCGCCTCGAGCGGGATCCTGCCGCCGCCGGTATCGCAGGCTGCAGTTCAGTACTACTGTCAGCAGGAAGGGGCGCGGCATTTGGACGACGTGATGCTGCGGCGGACGAGCTGGCGGCATTACCATCACAACCAACTGGAGCTGGCGAAGAACGTGGCCGAGTGGATGTCCGCGGAGCTGGCGTGGAATTACGAGGAGCGCGAGCGGGAGCTGGAGCGGTACCGCCGGCTGACGGGCGCGGCCGAGATTCCGGCGCCGCACATTCTCGGTCCGAGCGGCAATGGGCATGCTCATGGGAACGGGCATTTGAGCGGCAGCGGGCAGCACAAAATTGTTCAAGCGAGGACGTAGGCATGTGTTCATTCGGTCTTCAATGAATCTTCATTGAGGGCTGTTACAACTGGGGGAATTCAGTTGGCGGCGCGCGGGCGCTGTCTTGTTGCAAACACTCTTTTCAGCGACAGCATCAATTGGAGGGGAAACCATGATGAGACGAACATTGAACGCGGGATGGTTGCTCGCAGTGGCGGCGGGGCTGCTTGTGTGTGGGCAAGCGCTGGCCGTGGAGTATGCGAACATTGACGTGCCTGACGGCACGCCGAGCAATACGACTCCGCCGATAGCGACGATTCCCGCCGGACAGAGCACGAGCGGGTTCTTCGTGGATCCCGGTTCCGTCGTGGGCGAAATTCCCATCCGGATCGGCCCGAGTGCGGCGGACGACTATTTGGGCGGCGTGTTGATTGGCGGCGCCCGGGAAACGGCCCGTATTCCGGCGGACGATGCGACGGCGCCGCTCTTCGGCTTCTCGCCAAGCGTTGCCACGGTGACGGATGACGAGGCGAGTTCGGCCAACACGCGGAACACGTCGGGGGGGCTGGCACTGGCTAGTCGCCGCGCTGGTTCAAACGTACCGACGACGATGTATCCGGTCGCCGCGCCGATGAACACGAATCTGTCGGCGGCGTATTTTCCATTTAGCGAGGGATGGCAGGGAGGCACCGCGACCGCGTCAGCCGCCGGCAGCTTCCTCGACACGTTTAATGGCAGCGCGGGCATTACGTTCAGCCCCACCACCGGACAGACGAACACCTCAAATGTGCGGCCGAGCTATTTCGCGGCGGGACAAAACTTCGTGTCGATTCCGGGCGTGTCCGACACGCGGCAGCAGGGGATTTTGCTGGCGATGTCGGCGACGAATAAGGAGGACTTTGCCCTCGTCAGTACTACGAACGACGGCGATGGCTTTACTGTTGAAACGAAGAACAACCACGTGGATGGAACGGGCGCCGGCGAAAACAATCCGTTTTCATTCGTGTTTCTGCCGCTAGGCACGCCGAACGTGACGATGGGCGTCATGTGGGGCGCCGGCGGCGGGCCGACCGGCGAGCCGCAAGCCATTCTGAAGAGCGGCGCCAATTTTACGATGACGCGCGAAACCAGTCAGACCGGCGCCTACCGGCTGCACATCGACGGCCAGACTCCGTCGAGCGGCGTGTTGGTCGTTCAGGGGGATAGCAGTCCTAACGGCGCCGGCGGCGGTTTGCCGGGCGACAATTTGGTCACGTACCGTGCGGACGGCAACGACTGGATCATCATCTCGGACGACCTGCCGACGGCCAATGCCACGGTCGGGCAGAACGGCGAGTCCGGCGACCCCACGCCGTACTTTCAGTTCGCCTTCATGCCGTTCAACGCGAAGCCGACGGCTCCTGGCGCGACTCCAGCGCCGGTTTGGAATAAGAGTAGCGTTTGGGGTTATCGCATGAACATGACGGAAATTAACGGCAAGGATAATGCCAACGACGACTTTAATGCCACGCTTGACGAAGCTAACAACATCTACCCGGGTGTAGGCGTTTACGGAACGACCGCCGCTTCCTCGCCAAACCTGAACGTGGTGCCAGCGAACATGAACCGCGGCGATCCGCGTCCGACTGTCAACGGCGCGAATCCGACCACCAGAGACGGCATGATGTTCGCCACGATCTCAGAAGGGTTGCGAGATAACTCGGCAACGAACGGCATCAACGATTACGGGCTCGCCGGCTGTTATCCCACGGCGGCCGGCCTCTGGACCGTCGCCACGTCGGGGGCCGACCCTAGCACTGGTGAAGCCAATCTTAATTACTCAGTGGCGTTCTTTGGGGCAAACACGGGTTTTCAAATGGGCACCAATCCTACGGCCACCGTGGGCACTCAGCCCGGCGTCGGTGGGGTAACGCTTGCCGGAGTGAACAGCCAGACCGATGGCGTCCTGATGGCGAACAACGGCGGAAACGAAGACAACTTCGTGACCGTCACGCCGCGTACAGACGGTAGCGGCTGGGACGTTCA
>JAICUM010000229.1 GCA_025935855.1 Pirellulales bacterium
CCCACTTCTCGGCGATGGGGTTCTTCTTGTTGCTTGTCTTTTTCTCGCCGGCGTCGTTGATGTAGTCCTCATTGGTCATGCACTTCACGCCGGGGCCGCGAAGCTCCCAAGCAAGATTGTTGGCGGCTTTGGCCATCGGATCGTACTTCGGCGCCAGCCACCAGCGGGGCATCATGTTGCTCATGCCGCGGCCCGTGGCCTTCATCATTTGCAGGAAGCTCGGCATCCCCTTGACGGGCGCCGGCTCAAAGTCCATCGCCAGCCGCTTCATGCGAAAGTCGGCGGCCACCATCACCCGGGCGAAATGGCTCGACGCCGGCACACCGGTAACCGTGATCTGCTGCGGCCCGAGCGCTTCCTCGATGCCGGACATGGTTTCTTCCGGATTGCCGATCGTGCGCAAGCCGCTGACGAACGCCTGCAGGCGCTGAATGCCTTCTTGCGTCGGATCGATCGAGCACGTGATGGGCTCCGTGCGTGACGAGGCGCCGCTGCGCAGGGCCATCATCAGGTCGTCGAGCATGATCACTGGGCGATTGGTGGTGACGCCCACGAGGTTGCCCAGCGCGTCCATCTTCCAGCCTTCGGCCGGGCCGGCGATCACGATGTCTTTGCGTTCCGGATAGACGAACACATAGCGGACCCGCTGCAAGCCGCCGAGGCACGCTATCTCTTCGGGGACGGGCTTGTGAGCCTTCGCGGCTTTGTCGAGCGCCGCTTCGATTTGCTTCAGCGAGATCGCGCGCAGTTCAGTGAACTTCTCGAGCGCGGCGGGCGCCTTCACCGGCGTCTTCCGCCGGATTTCGTCCAACTGCCGTTGATCGTCGGCCGTCGGAGCTTCGAGCACGCCCTGCGGATCAATCGACACACCGCCGACTTGCCGGGTGAAAAAGCCGAAGCACGCCCGCACTTGCTGCGTCGGCAGTGGGCCGCGGATGAAGGCGACCGCCAGCGCCATGGCACAGACGGCCAGGGCGGTGCGGGGCCGGAAGACGGAATCGATGGACGGCAAGCGAGACATAGTGACCTCGAAAACGATCGCCTGATGCGGAACCGACGTGGCAGGCCAGGCGATCTGGCCAGACGTATAGATGACTGCGGCGAGACTGTTTTCATGGTAATTGAGGGCCGGATTGCCGGCAAGAAATCGCGGCAAAGCACAGAAAACGGTCTCCTCGACGGGCCGGCGGCTGCGGCAGCCCGCCTCGATCCGTTGGCGGAGGCGCTACAATTGAAATAAACGTACCTGGACGGCGGGGTGGCTGGCGACTTTGGCTTGTCGAACGTTATCCGCTGCGAATAAGGTGTAAAGGTCGGCCACTGCTGTCGATATGCTTTTCGCGTCTGAAAACTGAACATCGATCGAGCTTTCCTGCAGGGCAGAATGGATGTCGATCTTCGGTTTCCAGCCGACTCGGGTATAGCGGCAAACTCTCCCCGCCCCAATCGTTTGTTTGATGTCCAACGCCTATCTCATCATTCGCGAAGGTTCGAAGTGGGCCGATGTCTTTCGGCTCGTTCCGGGCGAATCGGTGACGCTTGGCCGCGGGCCGACGAACGACATTGTGCTCAAGGACGAGCGGTGCAGCCGGAACCACGCGGAGGTCTTCCAGGCGGCCGGCCAGTGGCAGTTGCGTGATCTCGAAAGCCGCAACGGCACGATCGTGTCGGGGATGCGCCTGGCCGGCGATTACGCACTGCAAGCCGGCGACATCATCCAGATCGGCAACTCGCATCTGGCCTTCGTCCACGACCTGGCCCAGGCGTTCCCGGATACCAGCACGCTGCTGAAGACCTCGAAGCCGGTGGATAGCCCCGGCACGGGACTGGTGCTGCCGCCGATTGATGAAGACGAAGCAAGCGTGATCGAGCAGTTCGAAGCGACGATGATCACGCATCGCACCGGGCAAAGCCGGTACCTGGAATCGCCCGAAGCGGACGAGGGGAGTGACGGCACGCCGCGGGCCGGACGAGCCGCGACGAAGCTGTGCAAACTGGCATTCGAGTTAGCGAAGAGCAATGACGTGTTCTCGCTGGCGAATGTGGCCCTCGACGGGCTGTTCGAAGGAACGCAGGTGGATGCGGGGGGGATCCTCTTGCGCAAACGCGACGCCTCGGGCGCTCGCCGGAGTGAAGAGCTGGAGGTCGTGGCCTCGCGCAGCGACAGCACGCATGCGTATCACCGCGTCTCGCCATTTCTGGCTTCGACCGTGCTACGCGACGGCCAGGCGGTGATGGCCCGCAATGTGATGGATGACAGCCAGCTCGGCAACCGCGACAGCCGGGGCGAAATTCTGGCCACGAGCGTGATTTGTGCGCCGGTGCGGCAGGAGGGCGAGCTGCTCGGCTTGGTCCATCTTTATTCGACCGATCCAGCGCGTTCGACCGAACCGGATGACTTGGAATTCACGCTGGCCGTGGCGGATACTGTGGGCGTGGCTCTGGAAAACCTTAATCAGCGTCAAGAGCTTGCGGAGAATCTTAATCAGGTCAAAAGCGAGAATGTGCAACTGCGCGAGCAGCTTGGCGTGCAGAGCGAGATTGTCGGCTCCAGCGAGGTGATGCTGCGCGTGACACAGCAGATTGCCCGGGCGGCGCCGAGCCGGGCGACGGTGCTCATCCGCGGCGAAAGCGGCGTCGGCAAGGAGCTGGTGGCCCGCGCGGTTCACTTTTCCAGCCCGCGGAAAAAGGGTCCGTTCGTGTGCCTGAACGCGGCGGCGCTTTCCGAAACGCTCTTGGAAAGCGAACTCTTCGGACACGAAAAGGGCGCCTTCACCGGCGCCACCGAGCGGAAGATCGGCAAGTTCGAGCAGGCCCACAAGGGAACGCTCATGCTCGACGAAATCGGCGAGATGAGCCCCACGGTGCAGGCCAAGTTCTTACGTGTGCTGGAAGGACACACTTTCGAACGCGTTGGCGGCAGTGAGCCGATCAAGGTGGATGTGCGCGTCATCGCGGCCACGAACCGCGATTTGGAAAAAGATGTCGCCGAGGGCAAGTTCCGCCGCGATCTGTATTTCCGGCTGCACGTGCTGGAGATCATCGTGCCGGGGTTGCGAAAGCGGCCGGAAGATATCCCGGAATTGGCGGCGTACTTTCTGCGCAAGTTCAATGAAGAAACGGGCCGGAAGCTCAAAGGGTTCTCGCCGCGGGCGATGGAAGAGCTGCTGCGCTACCGCTGGCCGGGCAATGTTCGCGAGATGAAGAACGTCATTGAGCGGGCCGTCGTCTTGGCCCGCGGCGAGTTCGTCGATCACGACGATCTAGTGCTCTCGCGACTGACCACGGCGGGCGACACGGAAATCGGCATTGAGCCGATCGAGCACCGTAGCGGCTACCAGCCGGCGTCGCTGGCGGACATTGAGCGGGCGCACATCCTGCGGACGCTGGCGGCGACGGCTTGGAATAAGAGCAAGACCGCGACGATCCTGGGGATCGAGCGGTCCACGCTCGATCGGAAGATCCGGCGTTATGGCTTGGAAGCGGATCGGCGCGGCGTCTAATCAGTCCTTCGGGGCGACGCCGCTTCATAGCGCGAGACGGCGAGCCTATTCTTTTTTGGGCGGCTTCAGGTTCGCGTCGAACCAATCGGCGATCTTCGCGGTGTCCGCAAACATTTCCGCTGGCGGCCAGCCGTGGCCCTTGCCTTCCTTGGTAACCAGCTCAGCCTTCACGCCGGCTTCTTTCAGCTTGTCGATCATGATTTGAGCTTGCTGGTAGGGAACCAGCGGGTCGGCGTCGCCATGGATGATGAGTGTCGGCGGATCGTCTTTTGAGACATGTGTAATCGGCGAAATCTGTTTGCCGATGTCCTCGATCTTTTTCTCATCGGTGATTTCGACGAAGTGGTGGGTGGGTTCGTCCCACTCCTGGAAGTCGAAGGCTCCACGGAAAAAGGCGAGCTTGCCGCGGCCGAGGGCGATCTCGCCGGGCTTTCCGTAATTCAAGAAATCCGTCGGCGGGAAAAAGCAACCGACGGCCTGCACTCGGCTGCTCTCGCGATCGACTTCGTCCTTGGCTTTTGGATCGCCTTGGTCGCCCGCCGTGCCTTGCATGAGCGATAAATGGCCGCCGGCCGAGCCGCCCATAATGCCGATGTGGTCCGGATCGATCTTGTAGTCCTTCGCGTGATGGCGGACGTAGCGCACCGCCCGGTGCATATCGAGGAGAATCTCGGGAATTGCGAACTTGGGCTGGCTCCCATGAACGACGGCAAACATCGTGTATCCGCGTTTCAGCGGCTCGCCGCAGAATGCGGGACTGATCGCCTCGTGGGACGAAAACCATCCGCCGCTGACGCATAGGATCACGCCGTATCCGTTCGGCTTATCTGGCGTGAAGACGTCCATCGTCAGCGCGACGCCGCTTTTGCGCCCGTAGATCACGTCTTCGGTGCGCTTGAACCCTGGTTCGTCACCGCAAGATATTTGGCTGCCGCTGACAATGGCAAGGCAAAGTAATGCGGCGACACGGATACGAGGCGCGGTTTTCATGCGATTAGCTCCGAAGGGTTTGAACCTTTGGAGAAGCTACTCGGTTAGCGGCCAGAAGTCCAGCAATTATCGCGCGGCGCCGAGACGCCGCCGGCTACACGCCAAGAAGCTTTCGGCAGCGAGGTTTAGTGCGTCAGCGTTTTCAGCCGGCCGAATGCCATGCGACCGGCCGGACTGCCACCGCGGGCCGCGACGGAGCCGCCGTGCATGAGGTTTTCGACGCGCTGGCCCGCGGGCGGAATCACATACACGGCCGGGTCGTCGATGACCCACGGCGTCGACCAGTTTTTGCCGTTGTCGAGATTCGCGACGTTCACGAAGAAGTTATTCAGGTGAACGAACTGCTGGCCGTATGGTCGGCTGGAAAACAAATGATCGTCCTCGGTGAGGTTATCGATGCCTGGACTGGCGTACTGGTGTACCCGCCCATCGGGGGTAAACGACAGGCCGAAGGTCCACCAGCCGGGTTCTTCGATGGTCGGCCCCGGCACGTCGTGGCCGTCTTCTTTCGCGCGGACCGTAATTTGTGCGAAGTCGTGATCGTATTTGCCGGTCGCGGCGCAGCGGAAGAGAATGAACATCCCCGGCCAATACGGTTCGACCGAGCCGTCCTGTGTCCGGCCGCTGGCGTCGCACCTCACGCCAAATGACGAGCCATTCCGCTGCTCCCAGCGGCTGAATTCCGGAAGGTACACGCGCACGACGACGCTTGGCGTCCAACTGGCGGGAATCGGCCGGCCGAGCCGCGAGGCGACGCCCATCAGCAGGTCGTCTTGCATTTGCTGGCCGCTCGTGGTGCTGGGAATGCCAGAGAACTTCGTGGCCACAAGCAGAGCGGCATTGCTGCCGGGCAGCCCGCCTGGCGGCGTGGCGATGCGGCGAACGACATCCGGCTGACCGCGCTTGGCGCCTTCATACCAACGGCCATTTTTCGAGCGGCCGCCGGGAGGACGCTGTTCTTCGTCCTGCTCATGGCTCGCCTTCGGGCTGTTCATGATGTATCGCCAGTCAGGCGCCTCGAAGTCATCGCCCACCATCGTGAAGCGCATTCCCGTGCCGGGGACAACGGGCTGGGCGTCGGCGCGTTGAGCGCCGAGTGAGGCCGCAAACAAACCGAGGGTGAACAAAGCGAGCGATGAGCGCATGGACGATCTCTCGATGTAATCGAATTGGGCAGGCGATACGCGCCCTACATCGGTATCGGAACAATCGGCAGAGAAACCGTAGCCGGAGAAGATTGCCGTACCGTTAAGAGCCGCATTGAGTGCTAGCAGCCACGCCAGGCAAATGCCCTACTTCACTTATTCCGCCTTACCGGTGGTTCGGGCGAGGCACTGCTTGATGCGATCGTCAATCACGTGCATCACGAGCGGATGCAAACCCAGCGGCTCGGTCACGAGATATCGAACGCCCGCCGCCGAATGAGACGCGGCTGCTTCGGCGGCCAAGCGCGGGATGTCCTCGTTCCAGTGGCGTCCGGGACCCAAGAAGTAGGGAAATACCACGACCAGCTTCGCGCCTTGCTGGACGCAGCGGGCAAACGCCGTGGCAATCGACGGCTCGGCAAGTTCCATATGCGCCGGCTCGACGATGTGCAAGCCGGAATGAGTACGATACGCTTCCACCACGGCTTGCAGCAGGTCGTTGCTCTCCTGGCGGCGCGAACCGTGATCGACAATCAACACGCCCACGGACTTGTGATCGAGATCCAACTTGTCGAAAGCGCCGAGCGACATGCTTCCAGTATATAGCCGAGCTATCCTGGCTCGGCGCAATTGCCGCTCCGGCCAGGATGGCCGGGCTATCTAAGCTCCAAAAAGGTGGCCAATTTCGCGGCTCGTGGTATCTTTAAGAGCGCCGGGCGGCCGCTCGGCTTACCTGGCTTCACCGCACACACCATCCGGCCAGGAAATGCGCGTCCTCAATTTGCGCTACCACAAGCGTTTCCAAATGGAGCTTGATCTGCGCCGCATGCGGCCGCAGCCGATCACGCTCTGTGCGGAGTACCGCCTCCTGCCCTGGTCGGCGCCGCTCGTGCGGGACCACGCCCAGGCGAAGTATTTGAGCTTTCGAGATGAACTGGACGCGGTGGTGTTTCCCTGTCTGAGCTCGTTTGAAAGCTGCCTGCGGCTAATGGGGGAAATCGTCGAGCGCGACGGCTTTGTGCCGGAGGCGACCTGGCTGGCCCAGTACGTGGGGGCTGGACCGCGCAAGATCGAATCGTGCGGAACGATTCAGTCCATTCGAATCAGCCGGCAGAAGGCGAACTTCCAGAACATCGGCGTTACGCCGCACCATCGGCATCGAGGCGTCGGGGCGGCGCTGATCGCGGCGGCGCTGACGGGGCTGCAGCAGGCCGGCGTCAGCCGCGTGGCGCTTGAAGTGACGGCCAACAACGAAACCGCCGTGCGGCTTTATCGCCGGTTGGGCTTTCGCTCCGTGAAAACCGTGTACAAGGCCATCGAAGAGCAGCACGTGTAGTCATCTCGCTGGAGCGATCGGGCCACGCTTTTAGCGGTTGCCTCCCTGCGTTCTCGCCGTTAGGCTGCCAGTGCGACTTTTCGGCCCACTGATTGCATGGCTGATGTCGCCGTCGTCCGTCCGTGCAGCCGCTGCCCGGCTCGGCAGGAGCCTCGCCCTTCCGTCGATTTGCCAGCTAGAATGCCGTCCGCCAGCCACGTTCAACATCGAGCGGTTCAAACGCACATCCTGGCGAACGGGCTGGTGCTGCTCGCGGAGCCGGTGGCCACGGTCGAGTCCGCGGCGTTCACACTATTGACACCCTGCGGGTGCAGCAACGATCCGGCTGACCGGCTCGGATTAGCCGCCATGGCTTGTGATATGGCCCTACGCGGCGCTGGGCCGCGTGATAGCCGGGCGCTAATAAACGACCTGGAAGTCCTGGGCGTGGAGCGCGGCGAATCGGTCGGCATTTCGCAGACGAGCTTTAGCGGCGCCACGCTGGCGGATAATCTCGGCGATGCGCTCGGGATTTACGCCGACATCATCCAGCGGCCGCATCTGCCGGAGGAGCAGCTCGAGGCCTCGCGGCTGGTGTGTCTGCAGGAAATTCGCGGCATCGAGGACGAACCGGCGCAGAAGCTCATGGACGAACTGCGGCGGCGGACCTATCCCGATCCCTGGGGCCGTTCGAGCCATGGCGACGAGCCGGGGATTAACGCGGCGACGGTTGACGATGTTCGCCGGCTGTGGGCGACG
>JAICUM010000209.1 GCA_025935855.1 Pirellulales bacterium
ACCTTGTAAGAAAGCTTCGCCGAGCCGCTAGCAGTCGCCGCCATCGTTCGCTCCGTCGGTTTGAGATAAGAGGACTCCGTCCGACGGCTATCTACGCGGCAATTCTAGGGATTGTTCGACAAGGCCGTGGGCATGTAATAAACACAGGCATGCCCACTTCAATAGACCTCAGTGGACAGGCGCCCCGTTTCCGATTGCCGATTATGCCGGTTCTACGGACCACGCTTGCTTAACGCTGGTCCCGCCGCACCTCTGTCGCCCTTCACCACCATCTCTTGGCAGCGATGACCTAGATTTTTATAAGCGCCCCAAATCGGCGCGTATCGCCCCAGGAATTCAAACACAGGACCGCGCTCTGCGAGGACCGCACGCATGTCACATCCCGCACGCAAGAAAACGTTTGTCGATCCCAAAGTGCAAGGGGCACTCGTGCGCCGCCTGGTGCTGCACTGGCTCGTGTTCTTCTCGGTGGCGGCGCTCGTGGCCTTCTGCCTGCAGGTGCTGACCAATCCGTTCAAGCCCATCGAAGAGCACGCCCGCGAAGTGTGGTGGACGCACGGGCCGTTCCTGCTCGTGATGTTCCTGATGCTTCCGGTGTTCATCGTGGACACGATCAAGCTCAGCCACCGCTTTGCCGGACCGATCTACCGCTTGCGAAACGTCATCCGCGCGATCGCCCGCGGCGAAAAATACCAACCGCTTAAGTTTCGCGAAATGGACTTCTGGCAGGACCTGGCCGAGGACTTCAACGAAATGGTCGAGCGGCTGAGAACGGAGCGCGGCGCGAACTCGTTCGATGAGGATCACGAGCCGGTGCTGAGCATGAAGTAGCCGCGCGCAACTCACTTCGCTCGCCGTTTCGTTAGCACCTCGAAGATCATCATTTACCATGCCCGCACGCACCCATCGTCCTCGAAACGCCAAACGCCGCGGCGTCGCCGCCAGCGAACTGGCCGTCTGCTTGCCGGTCATCGTGCTCCTGGTGCTGGCGACGATTGAAACCTGCACGATGATCTTCCTGAAGCAGTCCCTCACCGTGGCCGCGTACGAAAGTGTGCGCACCGCGCTGCAGCCCGGCGCCGTCGCCTCCGACGTGCAAACCACCTGCGACGGCGTGTTGGCCGACCGCCGCATCCAAGGCGGCAAGCTCACCGTCAGCCCCGCCAACTTCACGCAGCTCACGCCCGGCCAATACATCCAGATCACCGTCTCCGCCCCCGCGGACAGCAACTCCGTCATTCCCGGCAGCTTCTTCCGCGGCAAAACGCTCTCCGCCACCGCCACGATGATGAAAGAGTTCTAGAGGAGGCAGCTATGACGAATTCCCGTTCTACCAATGACGAAGTCCGAATGACGAATGACGAATGCGGAAAGCGCCGCCACACAGACGCTGAAAACAAGTGTTTCGTCATTTGTCATTCGTCATTCGTCATTCGAACTTCCGCCCGTCCGCGGGCGCGCCGCACCGGCGGCATGCTCGTCCTCATCGCCATCTGCCTGCCGATCTTCATCATCGCCGCCGCCTTCGCCGTGGACGTCGCCTACATGCAGCTCACGCGGACCGAGCTCCGCACCGCCACCGACGCCGCCGCCCGCGCCGGCGCCAAGACGCTCAGCCTGCAGCAAGACGCCAACGCCGCCAAAGCCGCCGCCGTCTTTGCCGCCAGTCAAAACAAAGTCGCCAACGTCGGCCTGAAAGTCGCCAACAGCCAGGTCGAAGTCGGCTTCGGCACGCAACCCAGCGACACCTCCCGATTCACGTTCACCCCCGGCGGCAATCAACTGAACGCCGTCCGCGTCACCGGCTTGCGCACCCAGTCATCCACCGCCGGCCCAGTAGGCCTTTTGCTCGGCCGCGTCATGGGCGTCAAGCAATTCCAGCCAGTCGAGGTCGCCACCTCCACGCAGCTCGATCGAGACATCTGCCTCGTGGTCGATCGCTCCGGCTCGATGATGTGGGACATCAACGGCAACGTCATTCCCGCGCCGTCGTGCACCGCCCCGCAACCGACCAGCCGCTGGGCCGGCTTAAACACCGCCGTTGCGGGATTTCTCGCGGAGCTCGACCAGACGCCACAGCAAGAACAGTGCGCCCTGGTCAGCTACTCGACCGCCGGGAGCGGTTGCGGCCTCAAATTCACCACTTCCGACATCAACGCCCAGCTCGCCTTCGATTACACCGGTATCCGCGATGAAATGGCCCGCATGAGTAGCAAGCCCGTGCAAGGTTCAACCTCGATCTCCGCCGGCATCGACAACGGCGTGAAGGAGCTGACCAGCAAACGCGCCCGCCGCTACGCCGTCAAAACGATGGTCGTCATGACCGACGGCCTTCACAACTCCGGCCGCGAACCGATCCTCTCGGCAAACGACGCGGCGAAGGCCAAGATCACGATCAACACGATCACCTTCGGCAACAATGCCGATCAAAAGCGGATGACCGACGTGGCCGCGGCGACCGGTGGCAAGCACTATCACGCCCCCGACGCCGACGCGCTGGAGCAAATCTTCCGCGAAATCGCCTCCACGCTGCCGGTGATGCTGACGCAATAAAGCTGTTACCAGCCGCGGGGCGCTAGTCCCGGGTTTTTGAACCGCTTCGAGATAATCTTCCTAGGACTTCGGTACATGTCAACAAAGCGACGAAAGCACAAACGAAACGGAGCGGCGGTGGTCGAGTTCGCCATCGTGTCGCCGATTTTCTTTTTGCTCATCGTCAGCTCGCTGGAGTTCGGCCGGCTCAACGTCATACGCCACACGGCCGACCAGGCAGCGTACGAAGCCGCCCGCGCCGCGATGGTCCCCGGCGCCACCGCCAACGAAGCGACGCAGGCCGCCAACAGCATGCTCGCCGTCGTCGGAGCGCGGGGCGCCCAGATCGCCGTCAACCCGCCCGTGCTCGGCCCCGACGACACGCAAATCAACGTGACGATCGACGTACCGCTTAGCCAAAATGGCTGGATCACCCCGCGCTTCACCAAAAACGCCGTGATCCACGCCGTCAGCCGCCTCCGCGCCGAACGCGCCGGCAAGTGACGGGGTCGGGAGTCTTTTGCGGCTAGGGATGTTGCGTTGGTGGGAACTCGCAAGTCGCAAAAGACTCCCGACCCCTTTCGCGTTGCAACTTCTTCGCCGCGACGCTACGCGTCGCCGGCGCGGCGTCGCCAGGCAACCATGAGCACCGAGCCAAGCATCACAATAGCGCCAGGCTCCGGCACAGCCGCAACCGCCCCAATGCTCTGCCCCAAATACCGCTGCCACGCCAGATAATCGGCCCCGCTATAGCGTGTCCCCAGCCCGGCTTTCCATGCCGTCAGGTCCGCCGCGTTCACCGCGCCATTGCCGTCGAAATCCCCCGGCAACGTCACCTTCAGCTGCACGCTCGTGTCGCCATAGCCCACGTACCACATCCGCCCCGTCGGCAGTGTCGGCAGATTCAGCGTGTTAAACGTCCCGCCGAGGCTATCGGCCGTAACGATCGAAAACACATTGCCCAGCGCCGGCGCGAATGTCCCGCCGCCCAGGTTCACCAGCGAAACGTTCAAAGCGCCGCCAAGCGTCACCGGCCCGTTCACGATCAATTGATCGTACTGCGTCCCCGCCGCCGGGCCGCCGAGTTCGATGCTCAGCACGCCGTCATGCCCGTTAGCGAAGCGGCCGTCAATCGCCAACGTGCCGATGCCGTTGCCAGGCGCCACCGTCCCCGTGCGATTCTCGACTTGGCCAGGAATCGGACCGCTGCCCGTGCTGATCGAACCCTGGCCGGTAAGCGTGCCGCCCTGGATCTCCACAAACTGGGCGTCCAGCGAACCCCCTTCCAGTTGAATCGTGCCGGCCGACTCGATGTTGATGCCGCTAAACGTCGTCAGCACCGCGCCGCTCTGCACGCGAACCTTCATCCCCTTCCCAGCGGAGCCCGAGACGTTCACTTCCCACGCCGTCGCGCTCGCGCTGACGACGGCCTCCTGATTGCCGCTCGCCGCCGCGTTCCGCACGTTCGCGAGGCCCAGAACGCCCGGCACGCCCGGCGACCAACTGCCGCCATTCGCCCACGAGCCGCTCGCGGCCGTCGCCGCCCAATTATTCTGCGTCGTCACCGGATCGCTGATGTACAGACTCGGGCTCGCGCCCCCGCCGTTCGACGGCACGGGGTCAATTACCAGGTTTCGCCCCGCCAGCAGGCTCGTCCCCACAATGCCGGGAACCACGTTGGATGGATTAGCCGGATCGGCCACGTCCAAAACCACCACCGGCACATGCGTCGCCGTCACGCTCCCGCCCACGGCCTGAATCGTGAACTGGTCGAGATAGAATCCCGGCACATCCTGCTTCGTGCCGCCCGAGCCAACGACCGAAACCGTGAAGTCAGGCGTGTCGAGCTGCGCGTCAAACCCGAGTTGCAGCGCCGTCAGCTCCGACACGACCGACACGTCGGCCCCCGTGTCGAAAAAGAACTGCGAGTTGTTCAGCGTGCTCCCCTTATTCGCGACGTTCACGTTCAAAAACAGCCCGCCCTGGATGATCGTCGGAATAAGCGGATTGTTCTGCGGATGATCGATATCAAAATTTTCAATATCCGGCAAATAAGCGATGGACCCTTGCGCGAACGACTCGCTCGGGTTCAGACTCATCGGCGCTCGCCGCGTAATTCCATGACCGCCGCTGCCCAACGGCAAAAACTCAATCGCCGGCGATCGCACCGTCTTTCCATTCAGCGAAAACATCTGCGGCTGATCCGCGTGAATGTAGGTCGCATACTGACTGGCGTAACTCAGCCCGACCACGTTCGGCAAGTCCGACTCCGGCGGGATCGTGATCGTTGACGTATTCGTCTGCCCGCGAAGACCGGAGTTGTTCATCGTAAACGGCGCCGTGCCCGTCCGGCCTTGCAGCCCGCCGGCATACAGCCCGAAGGGGTCGTTGATCTTCGCCTCGAGCGTCCCGGTGGCCCCGCCGATCCCAATCGTGTTCGTCCCGTCGTAGCTGCTCCACGCCCCGGGCGCAGGCCCATGCAGACCAAAGTCCTGATACGCCTGCGTGGTGAGGATCGAAACCGCCGCGCCCGTGTCGAGCAGCGCCACGTCATAATGCGGCGTCCCGCCCGGACCCAACAGCGTCCCGCCGATCGGCGACGAGGTCGCCACCGGCGTGAACGTGAAGTCGTCCATGAACTCGTCGGTGAGGCCGATCCCGACCATCGGCAAAAACCCGCCGATCGGCACCCCCGTTGCCAGGCCGCGCACAGCAAGCGCGCAGAAAAACGCCGCCCACAATCCACCCGTCCAAAAGCGGCGATAAGTCATACCAGAATCACAAGTTGCGGCCCCAATCCCACAGTATGCCGCAAGGCCGCTTCCGTCAACAATTCGATTCACCAGCGTACTAGGCGTAGATGGCGACAACGCTGGCCGGCTCAGACCTGAATTTGCGTCCGCTTACCGCACCGAGGGCAGTCGATGTGCAGATGTGTCTGCTTCTCGCTCCGATCGCCTGCCCCAGGCTCGGCGACATAGCCAATCGTCAGCACAACGGCATCGCCGCCACACGGAACGCCATCGCTGCCCCTGGCGTCACAACGGACGGTAAAAGGCTCAAGCGCCCCGTCTTGCCAAGGAGCCGAGAGCATCTCAAGGATCGGCCGCCATTTCGAGGCGTCGTTCATCACGCCCCAGTCAATCGCGGCGCCGGCTATCCTGTGCAGGGGATCGTTTGATGGCACTCTATTCTCCGGACCTATCCTATCCACTTCACAGTGCTGTTCCCGTGATGTTTAGACGAGTCAACAACGACGGTGAACGATCATTTGGTAAGCTGCAGTATTTCCTTCAATTCCGCTTCGCTCGTCGTCAGCCGGCGCAGTTCAATCGCCGCGTTAAGCTTCGACACCACGGCCGCATCTTGGGCGGGCGCATCTTCAATTTGGCCCTTATCGGCGAGCCAGCGCGCTACCTCGCTCCAACGCCATCGCATTGAATTCCCCGTGACGCCAGAAATGGGGGCCGGGAATCCTCCTGCCTGGCGTTTCCCTTTGACATATTTGCTGACGCTCTCGCGTGATTGATTTGCTCGGCGAGCAATTTCCGACATGCTGACCAAGTCATCAGGCTCAATCCGAACGATCTCCAATCCTGCCTTTCTAACGTCCCGAATCGCTGACTGAATCGCGGCAAACAACGACTCGGCTTCCCGGTCAAACGCAACGTAGGGAATGCCCGAGCGCATTCCCACAAGCGCATCATCGCAACCGGCGCCGTAGACGCCGGCTTCCAAATCGTCGAGCGACTTAACGCCTGACAAGATGAGCGTAAACGAGTGCTCTTGCTTACTGAGATTTGTTGCCTTTGCCATCGCCCTTTTCCCTTGGCGGGAACTTCTTCGCGGTGGCTTTTGGCCAAGTAGGTCCCGCTTGCCGAGCGGGACCCAGCAGCGCGAAAGCGATGACACTTCGATCACGTCCCTTCCGGCAGAAAGAACTTACCGGCCTCACACCGCCGGCCGGCCGATGCTGTAGTACTTGTACCCCCGCCGCCGCATCCGATCCGGCTCGTACAGATTCCGGCCGTCGAAAATGACCGGCGATTTGAGCAACTGGTACATCTCCGCGAAGTCGGGCGAGTGGTAGTCCTTCCACTCGGTCATGATGCACAGCGCGTCGGCGCCCTCGAGGGCGTCCATGCGCATCTCGCAGTAGGTGAGCTTCTCGCCGTACTGCGCCCGGACGTTCTGAAGGGCTTCAGGATCGTGCACCCGCACCTTCGCGCCCTCGCCGAGCAGCCAGTCGATGAGCACCAGCGCCGGCGCCTCGCGGATGTCGTCGGTCCGCGGCTTGAACGCGAGACCCCAAATCGCAACCGTCTTGCCCTTGAGCTGCCCGCCAAAGTGCTGCTTGATTTTGTCGCCCATCACCGACTTCTGCCGCTCGTTCACCGCATCGACGGCCCGCAGAAGCGCCGGCTCCACGCCGTGCTCCACCGCCATCGCCTCGAGCGCCCGCACGTCCTTGGGAAAACAACTGCCGCCGTAGCCGACGCCGGGGAACAAAAACGCAAACCCGATGCGGCTGTCGTGCCCGATGCCGCGGCGCACGTCGTTGATGTCCCCGCCCATCCGCTCGCACAGGTTCGCCATCTCGTTGATGAAGCTGATCTTCGTCGAGAGCAGCGCGTTGGCCACGTACTTGGTCATCTCCGCGCTTTCAGGAGACATCACCAGAAACGGCTTCTCGGTTCGCAGAAACGGCTGGTAAAGCTGCTGCAGGCACTCCGCCACTTCCGGACGGCGCACGCCGACGACCACGCGATCGGGTTTCATAAAGTCCTCGATCGCGGCGCCTTCCTTCAAGAATTCCGGATTGCTCGCCACGTCGCAGTCGCGCCCCGTGAACTCACGCAGCATCTTCGTAATCCGAGCGCACGTACCCACCGGCACGGTGCTCTTGGTAACCACCACCGCGTCGGTCCGCAGGTGCGGAGCGATTTGCTCGACCACGCTCCACAATGCCGAAAGATTCGCCGCCCCGTCGCTCCCCTGCGGCGTGCCCACCGCCAGGTAAACGATGTCCGCCGGCTTCACCGCCGCGGCCAGATCGGTCGTGAAGTGCAGCCGCTGCGCCTGCACGTTGTGCTGCACCAGCTCGGCCAGCCCCGGCTCGTAAATCGGAATCTCGCCGCGATTCAAGGCGTCGATCTTCGCCTTGTTGATGTCAATGCACGTCACTTCATTGCCGCTATCGGCGAAGCACGTCCCGGTGACAAGGCCCACGTAGCCGGTTCCAACGACCGCAATCTTCATCAGTGCCAACCCTTAGCTGAGAAATTGGAAGCCTCTCAGCATAATCACGCCGGCGCTTACGGAAAACATCAAGCTCCAAGCCTAGATAGCCCGGCCATCCTGGCCGGCTGCTTCCTTCCCAAAGGCGAAGGGGTCGGGGGTGGTTTTGGGCCCGGGAGGATTGGGAGGGTTTTGAGCCCCCCGGCGGAAAACAACACCGCCCCCCGACGTGCGCACCCCGCTGTAC
>JAICUM010000210.1 GCA_025935855.1 Pirellulales bacterium
AAAGACTCCCGACCCCTTCCAGTTCGCCGCCAGTTGGTCCCCCATTTGCCGCTTGTCGCAAAATCTCCGAGACAGGCGTCTTCCCTTCGCCGCCAATCCACGCACTCGCCACACACAGCACCGCAAACGTGCCAAACACCCACGACCACATCGCCCCTTGCCGCTCAAGCCCGAGCATCGGCTCGACCAGCAACGGATAGCTCAACAGTCCGGCGAGCGATCCCACGTTCGACAGCGCGTAAAGTCGATACGGCGAACTCGCGTCATGCGTCCGCCGCCACCAGCTTTGCACCAACGGCGCCGTCGCCGAGAGTAGCACATACGGCAATCCCACGAACGCCACGAGCACGGCCAGAATGCCAAGCTGCGGCTCCTCGCTCGACGTGGGCTTCCACGCGTCGGTGGCCAGAATACCGCGGCTCGCCAGCAGCATTCCAGCCGCGGCGAGCAGCACCGAGTGCACCGCCGCCTGCCCGCGCGGCGGCAGCCACGTGGCAATCACGTGCGCGTACAGATATCCCGCTAACAGCGCCGCCTGAAAGAACAACAGCGCCGTTGTCCACACCGCCGGCCCGCCGCCATACCAGGGCAAAATCCGTTTCCCGACCAAGGGCTGCACCTGAAACAGCAGCCACGCGCTCAGCGCCACGGTCCCGGCCAGAACCAGGTCCCACCACACGTCCTTACCAGCTCGGCGGCTCTTCTCCATCCCGCGAAGATAGCGATTTCGCCCGCGCGTGCCACCGGCAACTTGGCGCAAGTGGCGACTAAAGCCCGTATGCCCGACGCACTTCCCACGTTTGTTACAATCACTTTATTAGCGCTCTGCGTATCACTCCCCTCGACAGGAGCCTCGTCATGCGAATCGCCGCCGCCGTCATCCTCGTGCTCGGAGCCATACTCTCAGTGGCCTATGCCCAGCAAACCACCCCGCCGGGGGCAAACGCGGCGCAGCGCAATGCCGCGCCAGCCGGCAAATCGAGCATCGACGTCCAATTCGCCGAGGCGATGTACCGCCTCGCGACGGCTCGACTTCAGCGCGTTAAGAACGTGGATCGCCGCTCGTCGGGCTCCGTGGCGCCCGGCGACATCACGCGCATGGAACTCCAGGTTCAAGCCCTCAGCAAAATGCAAGAAGCCGCCCATCGCGACGGCAAGCTGGATTGGTTCACGATGCTGCTCTCCGAAGCCGAGATGTCGAAAGAGTTCGCCGACGCCGCCCTGAAACGCTTGACGACAATTCAGGCCGCCAACCCCGCGCTCGTCGGCAAGGACGACTTGGCAATCGCAGAATTAGCCGCCCAAATCGCCGCGCTCAACCTGCAGCGTGGCAAAGACGCCGCCGCCAAGGGCCACGAAGAGCAACAGAACTGGGGCCTGCAGTTCCTGCTGATCGATGCACAAACCTTGCAAGACCGCGTGCATCTGTTGGAATTCCGCCTCTGATTCTCACGGCCAAGGTCCGCGTCACCTATGCGCACGTGAATGTCGTGGATTCGCTTTAGCACTTACCGCGTGATAAAATCTTACCAGTAGAGCGCAGTAAGCATTTGGAGCCGCTAATCATGCCATCGCCTTTTCCTGGAATGGACCCGTATTTGGAGCAGCCGGACGTCTGGCATGATTTTCACCAGGCGTTCATCACTGGAATTCGCTCCTCCCTGACACCTCAACTCCGGCCTACCTATCTCGCAAAGCTTGACGACCACATCTACATCCACGAGCTCGCCGCGGAAGAGCGAGTCTTTCTTGGCCGGTCTGACGTGTCGGTCCTTCACACCAAAGGAGCGGTTGCCGTTGCGGAGCTCGCTCCCGCCGTGGCGGCCCCCGCCCATGGCTTCATCCTGCCCGGGGCCGATCAACTGCGCGAGCCCTTCATCGAGATTCGCGACCGCGAAACGCGCGAGGTGATCACCGTCATCGAGCTCCTCAGTCCGACCAACAAAGCCGCCGGCTCGGACCGAGAGCAATACATCGGTAAACGCAAGGCCATCCTCGCCAGCAACGCCCACCTCGTGGAAATTGACCTTCTGCGCGGCGGCGAACGCATGCCGGTGAACCACCTGCCCGCGTGCGACTATGTAATCATGGTGAGCCGCAGCTACCAGCGGCCTCGCGTCGAACTATGGCCGCTAGGCCTGCGCGAAGCACTCCCGATCATACCCATCCCCCTCCGCCTCGGCGACCGCGACGCCACGATCGATCTCGGCGCCCTCTTCAAGCAACAATTCGACGCCGCTGGGTACGAGGACTATATCTACGCCGCGCCGCTACGTCCGCCATTAAGCGAGCCCGATACTCTATGGGCGCGCCATTTAATCGAACGCCGGCCATAAGGGCGTCCATCTAGTGGAACACGCCCATCTTTTCTTTAACACCTTATGCCCATATAATTCGCTTATTGGCGAAATACCAAATTACGGCCCTCTGGCCCCCATGAACGCCGCCTTCCAAGCACTCAGCGACCCCACGCGCCGCGAAATCTTGCGCCTGCTCCGCCAGCGCGAAATGACCGCCGGCGAGTTGGCCGAGCAGTTCCACCTTTCCCCCAGCACGCTCTCCGGCCACTTCAATGTCCTCAAACACGCCGGCCTGATCGTCGCTGAGAAAAACGGCACGAGCATCATCTACAGTCTCAACATGTCCGTCGCCGAGCAAACCGTCGCCGCCGTCCTCGAGCTCTTCGACGTTGGCAAGAATCACAAAGGCAAAAAACGATGAAAACCAATTGGCGCCTCGAAGCTCCGCAGCTCATCATCATCGCCGGCATGTTCGCGGCCGCTGCCTGGGCCTGGTCGCAACTGCCGGACAAGATTCCGACGCACTGGAACATTCGCGGCGAAGTGGATGGCTACGGCGATCGCTTCACCGGGCTGCTACTCCTGCCGATCACCGTCGCCGTGCTCTACCCACTGTTTCGCTTCTTGCCGTCAATCGATCCCGGCAAACGCAACTACGAAAACTTCCCGACTGCCTATGGCGTGTTCCGCATCGCCTTCACGCTGTTCATGGCCGGTCTGTACGCGACCACGATGGCCGCCGCATTCGGCCGCCATGTGGACGTGACGATGATCGTCTGTTTGATGGCTGGCGCGTTGCTCGCCGTCACCGGCAACCTGATGGGTAAAATCCGTCCGAATTGGTTCATCGGCGTTCGCACCCCCTGGACGCTCTCCAGCCAAGCCTCTTGGAACAAAACCCATCGGCTCGCCGGATGGCTCTTCATGTTGATGGGCCTCGCCGTCGCCGCCGCAGGCGTGATGCAAACCGGCTGGATGCTCGCCGTGATGCTCACAGTGCTCCTCGGCAGTCTCGCCTGCATGGTCATCTACTCCTACGTCATCTACCGCCGCGATCCACACCGCCAATCCCCCGCCGGCGTCACTCCTGCGGAAGAAAAGTAGGTCCCGCTCGCCAAGCGGGACCTGAATCGACGCCAACTACTTCATCAGCTTACCGCAAGACAACAGCCGCCAATCCGCTAAAGCTGCCAGGCCGCGCTCGCCGAGCGGCAATCATCGTGCATGCCGCGATCACGAGGACGCCACTCGCCGGCTCAGGCGCCGGCGTCGCGCGGCTCGCCGCCCCGGCAGTGCCATACTGCGTCTGCCACACAGCCAGATCGTCAGCATCCACATCTCCATCGGCGCCGGCGTTTGCGTTCCCTGCAGCGCGCGTCGCACCAACTAGAGTTCCCGAGCCGCGCTGCCAGGCAAGAAAATCGGCGCCGTCGACGAGGCCGTTGGAATCGAAATCGGCGGTCGCCTGCGCCGCGACGTTTACGAAGGTCCGGAAACTTTGGTCCTGCGGCGGAGGGATGAACTGCCAGGGATTTGAACCGAACATTGCCACCGCAGCGCCGCCAGGATATCCGGGCTGCTGCCCTTGGTCGTTCGGCAAAAAGTAAGGGCCAACGCCGGCCGTCGCCGTGACGCTGAACGCCAGCACATCGCCGACGTTCACGCCAATTGCGGCGGCGCTCACGTCGAACGACACGAACGCCGCGTTGTTCAGCGGCACCATCGGCTCGCTAACGGTGACGGAAGTGAGAGCGGCGCCCGTGGGCAGGCCGCCGGATGTGTTCCACACGCTCAACCGTGCATCGCCCGTCGGGTCGAAGATTCCGTTGAGCCGAAACATGAAGACGTCGATATGGTCCAGCGTTCCGGCCAGGCCCACGGTGAACGTCTCCCCGATTTGCGTCACGTCGCCATTGGTGCTGTTGGCGATGGAGCTTGTGAACGAGTACTGCTGGTCAACCGTTGCCGAGCCCAGCGCCGCGCTACCAACAACCAGGCTGAGAGTCATGGCCATGCCGAGCAATTTCATGTTGCAACCTTGTTTTCGATTATTCGCCAACTATCCGCGGGCCGAAGTTGAAACGCCAAAGAACCGATGGTTCGACCGGTCCAGCCGAGCGATGATTGTAAATGCCAGCCGGGATATCCACAAACAAAGGAGCGTAGACGCGAAAAATCCCACCGCCAACCGCATTCGCCTTTAGCGAGCATTCCGGCTAAAGTGCAACTTGAACGGCATTAAGCGCAAGGTTGAAGCCGGCCGGCGACATCGAAACGTTCCTCATCAATTGGTCTTGTCCATGGACTCTTCGCACGCCTCGACAGGTTCCCTCACGGCTGGAATTGCCGACCTCGCCGGCTCGCGCTACTACAGCCCCGACATGGCCCCCACTTCGCCCAACCAGCGCCGCTGGGGGATGAAGGACCTGGCCGTTCTCTGGATCAGCATGTCGGCCTGCATTCCGACCTACATGCTCGCCGCCGGCATGATTGACGGCGGGATGAATTGGCGCGAGGCCGTGGCCACCATTTTCCTCGGCAACGCCATTGTGCTCCTTCCGATGGTGCTGAACGCCCACGCGGGCACGAAATACGGCATTCCGTTCCCCGTGTACTGCCGGGCGAGCTTCGGCCTCCGCGGCGCGAACGTCCCCGCGCTGCTGCGAGCGCTCGTCGCCTGCGGCTGGTTCGGCATCCAAACCTGGATCGGCGGTTCGGCCATCTATACGCTCCTCAAGCAGTTCTTTCCCACGTGGAAGAATTTGCCCGCGGTCATCACCTTCACCAACAGCGCCGGCGAGCTGAAACACGTAAACGCCGCCGAACTAGCTTGCTTCTTCGCGTTCTGGCTGGTGAACATGGCGGTAATTTACAAGGGCATCGAATCCATTCGCATTCTGCTGAACATCAAAGCCCCGCTCTTGATCCTCCTCGGCCTTGCCCTGCTGGCCTGGGCCTACGACGCCGCCGGCGGGTTCGGCGAAATGCTCTCCAAGCCATCGGCCTACGCTCCCGGCGGGCCGAAGGCCGACCATTGGTGGCCTGACTTCGTGCTGGCGCTCACCGCGAATGTCAGCTTCTGGGCCACCCTCGCGCTGAACATCCCCGACTTCAGCCGCTACGCCCGCTCGCAGCGCGATCAGGTCCTCGGCCAGGTGATGGGACTCCCGACGACGATGGCCCTGTTCTCGTTCATCGGCATCGCGGTCACCAGCGCGGCGCTGGTGATTTACAAAGACCGCCCCGACGTGAACGCCAAGGAACTTTGGAATCCGGTCTATTTGCTGTCGCTGTTCGACCGCCCTGCCGTGCTCATCGTGGCGATGGCATCGCTCTGCATCGCCACGCTGGCGACCAACATTGCGGCGAACGTCGTCAGCCCGGCGAACGACTTCGCGCACCTGTGCCCGCGGCTGATTTCCTTCCGCATCGGCGGCTTCATCACCGGCGTCGTCGGCATCCTGCTGCAACCCTGGCGGCTGCTCGCCGACGCCTCGACGTACATCGACAAATGGCTCGTCGGCTACTCGCTGCTGCTCGGCGCCGCCGGCGGCGTGCTGATCGCCGACTACATCGTCGTCCGCCGCACGCAGCTCAACCTGCCCGGCCTGTACAAGAAGAGCGGCCCCTACTGGTACGTCAGCGGCGTCAATCCGCTAGCCATCGCCGCCCTGCTGCTCGGCATCGGCATCTGCCTCCCAGGCTGGCTGGCCACGCTCGGCGTCGTCGCCCTCGAAAGCAATGCCGAAGCTCCGCCGAATCTGATGCGCATCTCCGACGGGTTCGGCGAAATCTACCAATACGCCTGGTTCGCCAGTTTCGGCGCGGCGTTTTTGTTCTATGTGGTGATGATGCGCGTCGTCGGAAGGAAGTGGAGAGTCTCAACAACCGCATGATAGAGCGTTCCATCTGTGGCACCGCCGTTCTGCAAGGCTTGCTCGACGATTCCCACGGCTGAGCGCAGAGGATTACTTATCGTAGACGAGTCTCTCCGAGACTCGAAATCGCCAATTTCGGAGAAACTGGCCTACGTTACGGCGCCACCAGCGCCTCATACGTCTCCGGCCTGCGGTCGCGGTAGAACTGCCAGGTGTTGCGCACCTCGCGAATCATGTCGAAGTCGAGATCCGCGACGACGATGTCGTCCTGATCGCGGCAGGCCGTCGCCACGAGCTGCCCGCGCGGATTGCAGAAGTAGCTCTGGCCGTAGAACTCGCCGATCCGCCACGGCTCTTCCCAGCCCGGCCGGTTGATCGCGCCGACCCAATAGCCATTAGCCACCGCGTGCGCCGGCTGTTCCAGCTTCCACAAATACTCGCTTAGCCCCGCGACCGTGGCCGACGGATTGAACACGATCTCGGCGCCGTTCAGCCCCAGCGCGCGGGCGCCCTCCGGGAAGTGGCGGTCGTAGCAAATGTAAACGCCCACCTTGCCCACCGCCGTGTCGAACACCGGATAGCCCAGGTTGCCGGGGCGGAAATAAAACTTCTCCCAGAAGCCGGGGTTCACCTGCGGGATGTGAATCTTGCGGAACTTTCCCAGGAACTTGCCGTCGGCGTCGATCACGCTGGCCGTGTTGTAGTAGACGCCGGAAATCTCTTCCTCGTAAATCGGCACGACCAGCACCATCTTCAGCTTCTTGGCAAGCTCGCACATGAGCTTAGTCGTCGGCCCATCGGGGATGCGTTCCACCAGGTCGTACCACTTCGTCTGCTGCTCCGCGCAGAAGTACGGGCCGTAGAACAGTTCCTGCAAGCAGGCGACTTGGGCGCCCTGCCCCGCCGCCTTTTCCAACATCGCGACGTGCTTGTCCACCATCGCCTTTTTGATCTTCTCGACCGGCGACGTGGCGGGTTCGCAGAGGGTGGCTTGAATCAGGGCGCCGCGGACCGTGCGTGGCATGACAGTGTTCCTGGTAATCGAAGAAGGTTAGCCGCAGATGTCACAGATTAGCGCAGATGAAAGCCTTCAACGAGGCCTCCGCCTGTTCTCTGCGGACATCTGCGTCATCTGCGGATAATTGGAAATTGAAGCGTGAGTGGTATCATATCTCGTTCGCTCGAAAAATCACACTGTTCCCGAATGAGGAAGCTCTCTCATGGCCGCCGTCGCTGAAGTCCAGGTCGTTCCCAACCTATCGGGCGGTCATTGGCAGAAGAGTTCCTCGAAGCGCGCCGGCGAGGTCTACAACCCCTCGACTGGGCAGGTGATCGCTCGCGTGCCCTTCGCCACCAAAGAAGAAACCGACGCGGTCGTCCGCGCCGCCGAAGCCGCGCTCCTCGACTGGAGCGAAACCCCCGCGGTCGAGCGGGCTCGCATCATGTTCCAGTTCCGGCAGCTCATGGCGGAGCACTTCGAGGAGCTCGCCGGCCTCGTCACGCGCGAGCATGGCAAAACGCTTGCCGAGGCCCGTGCCGAAATCCAGCGCGGCGTCGAAATGTGCGAGTTTGCCGCCGGCGTTCCCAGCATGCTGATGGGCGACACGCTGCCGAATATCGCATCGAACGTCGATGCCGAGACGAACCGCCACCCGGTCGGCGTCTGCGTTGGCATCACGCCGTATAACTTTCCCTCGATGGTGCCGATGTGGATGTTCCCCGTAGCGATCGTCTGCGGCAATACGTTCGTCCTGAAGCCGTCGGAGAAAGTGCCGCTGTCAGTGGTGCGGCTTGGCGAGTTGCTTACGGAAGCCGGGCTGCCCAACGGCGTGTT